>CADBPH010000363.1 GCA_902796455.1 uncultured Bacteroidia bacterium | reverse complement strand
TCATTTTGTTCCATGGCGGGATTGGCATCCATTTCTACGCGCGGGATCGGCAGGGCGAACCGGTAGTCCGGGTAGGACAGGGTCTTGGCCCGGGCATTGCTGCCGGAATCGCGGGAAACGCTCTCGTGGCGCCGGGCGATATCGAAAAACCGATGCCCTTCGAAGCACAATTCCTTCATCCTTTCCCGCATGATCAGGGCATCCAGCCCTTCTTTCCCGGAATAGGTCAGGGTGATTTCTGCGGGCGTTTTCCCGTATGCCCTGGCAATCAGGGCTTTCAAGTCTTTTTCGGCCTCCGGAAGGGCGCCTTCCTGGCAGCAGGCTTCCGCATGGATCAGGTACATTTCGGAACTGCGCAGCACGAACGGGTCATAATGCTTATCCTTGTCGGCAATTTGTTCCGTGCAATAGAATTTCATGTTGATGTTGGAGAAGTGGGTCGTTTTCCCATCCACATCGACCGTATAGTGCTGGAGGGCTTCGCGGATATCGTCCGAATCGAACATTTCCAGCAGCTTGCCGGAGGGGAATCCCTGCGCATTGTCGTATTTGTAGAAAGTTTGCAGGCTGCCGGATTTGTCATATCCGTTCAGGCGCAGAATGGCTTCTTCCGAGGCGTAGCCCGTCGCCTGGCAGAACATGTTGACATACTTGTCATGCGGCGTCAGGGGATACTTTTCCATGACGGCCTCGGCGTACGCTTTCGCCTTGGCGTAATCATGCATGTACAGGTAAATGCGCGCCAGAAGTGCTTTGCAGGCATCGACCCCGGCAAAATAGGGTGTCTTTGTCTGGTAAGAGGATCCTTCGAACAGGCGCTGGGCCGTCTCGATATCCTGGATGACCTGGTCGTATACTTGTTTGACGGTGCTTCGCTTGACTTCGTCGTTCATGGACGGAATCCGCGTGAGCAGGGCAACTCCGAGATGGGAGGCATCCGGAGTCCAAGTATACGTCTGTGCGTAAACGAGGCACAGGTTCAGGGTAATCAGGCCCCGGACAAAGTAGCCCTGCGCCGTCATGTTGTCGATCAGGGCATCGTAGCCCGGATAGCTGTCTTTCAGTTTCGGGGCGTAGTAAATCAGGTAATTCGTGTTGCTGATAATCTCGTAACCGCTTTTCCAGATATACCCGGCAGCACTTACTTCGTCGGAGGTGATGCACTCGGTTTCATAATTGAACAGCCGGTCCCAGTCTGTATTGCTGGCGCTCAGGTTCACCAGGTCTCCGGCGATTTCCCCGTATGTGATGAAATACCGGTCATAGAAAGAGTACATCAAATGGTACAGTCCGTTGACGGCGGGCTCAAGCGCATTGACCTCACTGAAATAGGTCTCGATATCACTCTTCCCGATTTTTTCTACCTCGAGAAAGTTGCAGGAAGTCAGGCTGATGGCCGCGATGGCCAGAATCAATATCTTTTTCATTTCGTGCAGTCTAGAAGTTGGCGGTCAGGTTCAGGGAGATGATCCGGGAAACAGGATAACCGTTCCGGACGGTCTTGTACGAGTTGAATTTCCGGCTCTGGTCCGGCGTGAACAGGTACATGTTGTTGCCTACCAGGGAAAGATTGGCACTGCGCAGGCCCAGGAAATGGCTGATCTTGTCGGGGACATCGTATCCCAGGGAAACGTTCGACAGGTTGAGATAGGTCTTCCGGTACAGGTAGCGGGTGGAAGACATCGTCGAACTGTTGTTGGAGGTCTGCTGCACTTTGGGGTAGAGAGCTCCCTGCCCGGGCGTCGTCCAGCGGTCGTAGTAGATTTCAACAGCCTGGTTCTTGCCGATGATGTCGTATCCGTCGTCGAAAAAGTTCATGGCAAAGGTCGCCAGATCCCATCCCCCGATGTTGTAGTTGATCTGGAAGGAAGCGGAGAAGCGGCCCATTTTGAAGGAGTTGACCATACCGCCGTAGCAGATCGGCGTCGACGACTTTTCGAAACGCCGGTCCCCGTAATTGTAGGTGTGGGTCAGGTTTCCGTTCAGGTCATACCACAGGGGAGACCCGTCCGTGGGATCGACTCCGGCCCACTTGACGAGGGCAAAGGTGTTCCGGTCACGGTTCTCCATCCAGATTGTCGTCCCGAAACTGGTCGGCACGCCTTCGTAAAGTTCGATGATCCGGTTTTCGTTGTGGGAGATGTTGAAGGTCGTCGTCCAGGTAAAACCGGGGCGCTTGATATTCGTGGAGCTGAGGTTCATTTCGATACCGCGGTTCCGCAGGCGTCCGACATTGGTGGGGACCTTGGATTCGGAGATGACGCGGGAAACGTAAATGGAACTGATCAGGTCCTTGGTCATCTTGTTGTACGCTTCGATTTCGATGTCGAGGAACTTGCCGATGCTGATATTCGCTCCGAGGTTGGTCGTATACATCGTTTCCCAGCCCAATCCGGGATTGGCGACCGCCCCGAGGGTTCCGCCGGGAATGCCCGCGTAAGAATACGAGGCGCTATAATTGTAGGAACCCTTGGAACTGGACGTATCCACGTTGGAGTTGCCCGAGGTGCCGAAAGAAGCCTTGAACTTCAGCATGTCGATCCAGTCGACATGGAAGAATTTCTCCCGGTGGACATTCCAGGAAGTTCCGACGGACCAGAAATTGGACCAGCGGGAATAGATTCCGAAGGCAGAATGGCCGTCCCTGCGCAGGTTGGCTGAGATGTAATACCGTTTGTCATAGGAATATTCCGCACGGCCGAAGAACGATTCGCCCCGGGTGGTCTTGATGTTGGACGAAGCCGTTATCGTCGTCTTGTCCGCATATTCCAGTTCCCGGATATGGTCATTCATGAAGCCACGCCCCGATGCGGACAGGACTTTGTATCCGCTGCTCTTGAATTCCGTGCCGACGTATGCCATGAGGTGGTGTTTCCCGAAGTCATTCGTATAGCGGAGGGTCTCATTGGTGGTCCATTCCGGATACGAGGACGCGCCTTTGCGGGAGGACCCGAGTTTGACTCCTTCATCTCCCATCCCGCTCAGGGTTTCGCGGGAGTAATAGTAATCCTCGAAATTCGTCAGGTAATTATAGCCGTAGTTGGCATTGAATTCCAGCCCTTTGACCGGCTTCCATTTGAAGGTGCCGTTGAACATGGTCTTGACAGATTTGCTGGTGAAGTCGGACAAGTCCCGTTCGGGGATGCTGTTATCGAAGAATTTCCGCATGATGAAATCCTGCTGATCTTCGCTCCAGATTTTGTTGTACAGCCGGTAAGTGATGCCGTCTTCCAGGTAGGGCGACGTGATCGGAAGGGCTTCGAGGTAGTCCTTGCTCAGCGGGAACAGGTCGTTGTTGTTGTAGGTCGCGCCGAGCGAAATACCGACCTCTGCATTCTTCCAAGGGACAAATGTCTCATTCAGACGGACATACAACCGCTGCTGGGTATCGCTCTTGACAATATTCTCATTCTTGTAGTAAGAGGCGGAAAGATACGTCCGCGACTTTTCGGAGCCATGGCTCAGGGTCAGGGATGTATACAAATCCGAGCCGATGCCCAGGTACTCTTTCGCCCAGTCCGTATCTGTCGTGGAGTAGGAGTTGTAGTCGTTGTCCTGGTAAGGGAAATCTTTCAGGGAGGATCCGGAATTGACCCAGGCTTCCTTCGCAACTTCCAGGTACTGGCTGGCATTCATCATCTTGAAACGGGTGCTGTAATCCGGAACGGAGACGCCGTAATTGACATTGACGCTGATTTTCAGCGGTTCCTTGAAGCGTCCGCTCTTGGTGGTCACGAGAATGACGCCGTTCGAGCCGCTGGCCCCGTAGATGGTGGTCTGGTCCGCATCCTTAAGAACGGTAATGGATTCAATGTCATTGGGATCCATGAATGTCAGCGGGGATATAGTATAGTACATGCCGGGCATGGTCAGGGTAGAACTGCCCGTGTACATCGGTACGCCGTCGATGACCCAGAGGGGCTCGCGCGAGGCGGACAGGGACCCGTCGCCGCGGACGCGGACATTGAACCGGTCGCGGGTCGTGACGGCGTCTCCCTGATTGGCGGCTTCAAGGGTCAGTCCGGGGACCAAGCCTTCCAGCAAATTGTCTATCCGGGTCTTGGGCTTGTCTTTCAAGGCTTCGCTGTTGACCTGGAAAGCGCTGCCTACCAGGTCTTCACGGGTTTGCTTCGTGCCGTATGCCCCGATGATGACCGATTCCTGGATTTTATTGTCCTCCTTCATGACGACATTGATTTCGCGCTGTGTGGAAACCCGGATTTCCTGGGTTACCATCCCCATGAAGTAGAAGCCGAGGACGTATTCTTTTCCCGGGTCCGGCGCCTTGATGGCGTAGGAGCCGTCCATCTGCGTGCTGACTCCGGTGGTCGTTCCCTTGATCATGACGGTCGTCCCGGGAAGGGGGGCTCCGGTTTCGTCACGGACGACCCCTTTGACTTTTTGCTCCTGAGCTGAGACGGCGGTGGAAAACAAAAAGGAAATCAGCGAAATGGTTACAAATTGTAAGAATTGGATTTGTTTCATTTGCAAAACAATAAGGTTAGTTCAAAACCGTCGAAAAACAAAAATAAGTATTATTTTTTGAAAAGAAGCAAAAATAACATAACTTGCACGGTTGTGGGAAGGGCCTTGTGCTGTGGGAAACAGGATTGTACATTAATTTCAATGGATATGAAAAGAATTGTTCGCATTTGTCTGGCAGGCCTTGCGATGCTTGCCTTCGTCTCATGCTCGGAGAAGAAAACACCCGAGCCGGGACTGACTGCTTTCGGTTTTTATGCCGCGGAGAACCCCTCGCTGGAAACGGATTATCCGGCTACGATCAATGGGTCGGCGATTTCCGTCAATCTCCCCGGATTGGTTGATAAAAGTAATTTGATCGCGCGGTTCACCACGAAGAATGCGTCGGATATCGTGCAGTCGGGCGGAAAAGCCCAGGTGAGCGGGGTGACGGCCAATAATTTCACGGGAGCCGTGGTCTATTCGCTGATGAATGAAGATGCCTCTGCCAGTGCTTCTTATACGGTGACGGTCAATTCCGATCCGGTCGCTGCTCCGGCGATGGCAACATTCGGTTTCTATGTGGAAGACAATGCCGGGAAACTGTATGAGGATTATGTCGGAACGATTTCCGGCGGAACGGTTTCCCTGTCGATGCCCTCCACGGTCGACAAGAGTGGCCTGATTGCCCGTTTCACGACGAATCAGGGCGATGTAGCGAAGGTGGGGACCGAGGCCCTGGTCAGCCAGACAACGGCTTGGGACTGGTCGGATCCGGTGGACATCACGCTGACGAATGCGGACGGGAAACTGAACGCGATCTACAGTGTGGTAATCAGCAATAAGGCGCTGACCTTCAATGCGGCGGCGAAGGCTGTTTCTGACACGGCGGCCTGTATTGTCTTGCAGGTGAATCCGGTAGACGGGCAGCCGTATGTCGCGTATACGGTCGGCTCCATGAAAAATGCACCGGACCGCCGTTACAAGGCCAATTGCCTCAAGTATGACGGATCGGCATGGACGGCTGTCGGCGGCGCGGATTTCAGCAATGGTGTCAATAATTTCCTGAGGATGGACTTCTCTCCGTCGGGGACTCCTTATCTGGCTTTTGCCAGCAATTCTCTGAGCCCGAAGGCTTCTTCGGTTATGAAACTGGACGGAAGTACTTGGAAATATGTGGATGAAGAAGGTTTGGCGGCCACATTCGGCGGCGCATGCGATTACCAGTCGTTTGCTGTGATTGATGACAATGATATTGCGATGCTCCAGTATTATGGTTCCCGTACGGGTAACTTTGCCCGGTATTCGATTCCGTTCACGACCTATGACGGGTCGGCCTGGAAGTCCGAATATGGCGTTTTCGGGACGACTTCCGGTTACATTGTAACGGGGACGAAATCCGGTAAGACGGGCTGGTTCATGATCCTCGGCCGGACTGCGCCGCGTGCCATTTCCGTTGTCAAGTATGAGAACAAGGCATTTACCCTGGTCCGGGATGCCTTTATCCAAGAAGGAGCAACGAATACCTATGCGACGATCCGGGTGTTTGACATGGATACCGATCCGGATGGGAATCTTTTCATCCTGACGGCGGATGATGCAGAAGAAAACAATACTTGGAAAATGCGCGTAGAGAAATATGACGTGGCGAAAGCTGAATGGAGTCTGATCGGTGGGTCGACCATTCCGTTTGTGTCCATGTCATCCAGTGG
>CADBPH010000362.1 GCA_902796455.1 uncultured Bacteroidia bacterium | reverse complement strand
CCGATAGTCCGGATACACCGTATAGTCGATGGCATCCTTGGCCAGTTCCGTGTGCAGTTCACGCGGTTTCCCGTCCAGTCCTTTCCGTCCGTAGTCGTAAATCCGGTACGTGATGTCCGACGTCTGCTGGATTTCCGCGATGAAACAACCTCCGCAGATGGCATGGATCCGGCCGGCGGGCAGGAAGAAAACATCGCCCGGAGCGACGTCATAGCGGCTCAGGACGTCCGTGATCGTGTTGTCTGCCACGCGCCGGACGTAGTCCTGGGGCGTAATCGGCTGCGACAGACCGGCCAGCAGGTGCGCGCCGGGGTCTGCGCCGACGACGTACCACATCTCCGTCTTTCCCTTGGATCCATTGTGCCGGACTGCGGCCAGGTCGTCATTCGGGTGAACCTGGATGGACAGGTCGGCCTGCGCGTCGATGAACTTGATCAGCAGGGGGAATTCCGTGCCCGTCGCGGCGAACACATGGTTGCCGACAAGGGCGGCACCGTATTCTTCGAGCAGGGCGGCGATGGTCTTGCCGGCCAGCGGCCCTTCGGCGACGACCGATTCATGGCCCTTCACGCCGGAAAGCTCCCAGCTTTCTCCGATATGTTCCTGGGCGGTTTCGATGCCTTTGAACGGGGCTATTTTTTCGCCGCCCCAAACGACAGTTTTCAGGATGGGGCGGAACTTGAGCGGGTAGAGCATGGTCTTATTCATTTTCATCCATTTGGTTGAGAGCGAACGCATAAGCGCCGAGGGAAATGGCCTTGCTGGCGCCTATCTTCGAGCGCATGACACCAATGCGTTTCTGCGGGTCATACGTGACAGTCCGGTCTGAGCCATAGACCTTCAATTCCCGGGCATCCCCCGCGGCGAACGCGGCGAATTCTTCCGGATCATCGAGGTTGTAGACCTTCATCTGCACCCGGTTCACTTCTTCGCCGCTCAGCGTGTGGATCTTGCTGCGCATCGTTTTCAGGATGCCGGGCATGATGTATTTGTCGCTGTTCATCAGGCCGCCGCCGATGCAGATCAGTCCGTCGATCAGCGTGGCCGCCGTTGCCATGGCGTCTCCGGCCACTTCACCGAGTTCCTCGTACGTCTTGATGGCGGCTTCCCGGTTGCCGGGGGCGGTACCCTCGCAAATGGCGCCGATTTCCTTGGGCTCCAGGTTGTGCGCAGGATTGCCGCTGAGTTCGCCGAAGACCCGTTTGACGGCCCGGATGGAAACGCCCTCCTCAACGATGACATCGGTGATCTTGGGGTGTTTGAGGCAGAACGTTTCCACGCAGGAATTGTCGCCGCGGTTGAGTTTCCCGCCGATGACCGTTCCGATGCCGAATCCGGTCCCGAAGGTATATCCGATCAGGTTGTGGTAGCGTTTGGCACTGCCGGCTGCGGCCAGCCGGGCATTGATTTCCGGCAGGGCACCGCCGAGCGCTTCCCCGTAGGCATACAGGTCGCCGTCATTGTTGATGAAAACCGGAATGCCGAATTTATCCTCGAGGAACGGGCCGAGGGCGACGCCGTCACGGAAAGAAGGGAAATTGGGCAGATATCCGCCGATAATCCCGGCCGGGTAGTCGGCGGGTCCGGGGAAGGCGAAGCTGATCGCGACCGGTTTTTCTTGCAGGTTGTTGATGATCGTGCTGAAACCCAGGACCATGGTCTGCAGGCAGAGGTCCAGGTTCGACGCATTGGCCGGGAGGGTGATGGGTTCGGTGATGAATTCGCCGCCCCGCATGGCGCCGAAAACCATGTTGGTGCCGCCGGCGTCAAGGGTCAGGACGATGCGGGAGTCGGTTTTGAAGTTTGCCATTGTTTATCTGTTGTTTGAGTGGATTTCCGGACAGGCCGGGAACCGCGGTTAATACCAGGTTTGCGGGTCGGGCCCCATTTGGAAGACCAGGGAGCCGCCCCTGTAGATGTCCGTATAGTCAATGTATCCCCGGTTCAGCGGCACGCCGTTCAGCGTGACCGACTGGATGTACCGGTTCTCGGGAGAAAGCCCTTCCGCGGTGATGGTGAAGGTGCCTCCGGCGACTTTCACCACCGCTTTTTCGAAGAGCGGGGCCCCGAACCAGAACTGCGTGCTGGCCGGTTCCACCTGATAGAAACCCAGGCTGGAGAGGATGTACCAGGCGGACATCTGTCCTTCATCCTCATTCCCGGCGAGTCCGTTCTCGTTGTTGAAATACATGGTGGCGTACACCTCCCGGACCTTGTCTGCGGCCTT
>CADBPH010000361.1 GCA_902796455.1 uncultured Bacteroidia bacterium | reverse complement strand
GACATAGGTCGTGGTCCCCGCAAAATCGATGGACACGGCATCGTCGAATTCGTCAATGGACTCATAGGTCTTCGAAATCCGGACAAAGACCTGATTCCCTTTGTCATGGCCGTTCGTATAGATACAACCGACCCTCCGGTCCGGTAGCAGGACGACGACGCTGTTGTTGTGGTCGTCGTTCCATGGCCCCTTTTTCAGGTGCATTTTCCGGAAAGTCCCGCCGGTTACGTCGTATTCGGCAATCCCGGTATAGCCCCGGGAGGAGGTGTAGCCCCACCAGAGCTTGGATTTGTAGTCATCGGAGGACCAGACCTGGGGACCGAACCACCAAGTCCAGGCCATATCGTCGATGCCGCTTACTTCCTGGGAATAGTTGAAGTCGGTGCCGGTGACCGTCGGCAGGCGTCCGACCTGGGACCGGCAGAGGAACGGACAGAAAAGAGAAAGGGTGAGAGACAGCAGTGCAATTCGGTTATTCATGTGTTTATAAGTTTGTGGTTGCAGTGTTTTACATGCCGCGGTCCAGCTCGCGCCGGAGGTCCTTCTCCTTGATGGAGGCGCGTTTGTCGTAGGCCTTCTTGCCCCGGGCCAGGGCGATGCGCAGTTTGGCATATCCGTTTTCGGCGATATACATGCGGACGGCGACGATGGTCAGGCCCTTGACTTTCACGGCCTGGGCCAGGTGACGCAGTTCACGGCGCGTCAGGAGGAGTTTCCGGTCCCGGGCGGGTTCATGCTGCCCCCAGGACCCCCAGAAATACTGGGCGATGTTCATGCCGCGGACATAAAGTTGCCCGCGCGTGTCGAAATAGCAATAAGCATCTGACAAAGAGGATTTTCCCATCCGGATAGACTTGATCTCCGTTCCGACCAGCACGATGCCCGCGTCGTAGGTTTCGAGGAACTCGTAATCGAACGACGCTTTTTTGTTGGTGACTTGCACCCGGCTTTTCTCTTTTTCCTTTGCCATATCCGTGCAAATATAAAGAAAAAACTTCAAGCGTGTTCGCTGCGTGTCATCTGAGTTGCTGTCCGGAGGGTCCGTTTACAGCGAAATTCCGGATGAAGCAACCGCTGCGCGCTCCTTTCAGGACTTTCAGGCGGAGGGTATGCTGTCCGGGGGCAAGGTCGGTAGCCAGCATATGCATCCACGGAATGTGGAGGTTCTTGCTCCAGCGGGTGTAGGTGTCCAGATGCGGAAACTCCTTTCCGTCAATTGTATAGGAAAGGATTCCTGCATTCGGCCCGCAGGTGCAGTACAGGCCGATGGCCGTGCCTTCGAATTCCAGGACCAGCGATCCGCCTTTCTCGCATACGAGTGTCGGGACATGGACATATTGCTTGCGTGTGCCGGCCTTGCCCGGTGGAACCCAGTCGTTTACGAGGCGGAAACCGCGTGTCCCGGAGGCGGCGGAAGGGGCGAGCAGCCGTCCGTTCCCGTAACAGTTCCTCTCCAGTTTTTCCTCCGGAAGGGCGTGCGGGGCGCGGACATAGGCTGCGGGATCTTTCATGTACTTGTCGAAAAGTTCCGCGATGGCGGCTGCGTAGATCTTGTGCCCGAAAGGAGCGGGGTGGGTCCCGCCGAAAGTCTTCCAGTTGAATTCACCGTCCCGCATCCGCTGCGCGACTTCCTGCGCCAGGTCGATGGAGTTGAGGTGATAATGGTTGGCGACCCTTTCATGGTTGAGGATGACATCCGGAATCTCTCCGGTGTCCAGCATCGGGATAAACGGATCGTAAATGAAGTGCAGAAAGACGATGTCCATGAACGGATTGACTGTCAATGCATGACGGACAATCCCTTCCATCCCGAGGACCTGCTCCCGCGGCCCGAATCCATTGGTGTGGTCATTGACCGCGGCCTCTACGAACAGCAAGTCCGGGACTCCTTTCCCCAGGACATCTTCTTCAAAGCGGAAGGCATGCGGGGTGGACCCCAGGGAGGCGATTCCGGCAGAGATGAATTCGAAGTCTGTCTGGGGGAAGCGGTTCTTCAAGTCGGTCATTATCATCTCCTTCCATCCAGCCATCTCGGTAATGGAACCTCCGAAGAAGGCTACCGTAGCCTTCTTATCTACGGACATGGCCGCCAGGGAATTGTCCAGATTGCCGCGCAGATGCAGAACCCGGCCGTTCCCGGCGAAAACGACCGGCGCCGCCAAAGCCAACAGTAACAGTACAAGTAGTTTCCTCATGTTTCAAAGATACAAAAAAAATCGGACCTCCGCTCGCTTCGCAGCGTCCGGAGGACCTCACAACAATTAAAAGGATCTAAACT
>CADBPH010000360.1 GCA_902796455.1 uncultured Bacteroidia bacterium | reverse complement strand
GGTGAAATTATACGGCATACCGTCCGGCTCTTCATCCGCCCGGTTGTTGTAGGAATGGGCAATCAAGGCGTCCCAGCCCTGGAAAGCACCGAAAGCACGAAGCATGGGCTGCGCCTCCGTCCCGTAGAAATTCGGGAAGGGATGATTGTATTCCGAAACGGTATAGGGACGGTCTGCGGGCCGGTAACAGGTCAAGTCGGACAATTTCCCGCCGAACGGGTCGTTGACCATCGGGAGGTTCTTGATGATCCACTCCGGGATGTTTCCCGAATTCTGCGGGTAGCACCAGTAACCGTGCATGTCGACGTAATCCATGTCCTGAAGCGCCCAGAGGTTGGTGTAATCGGCCTGGGTGGATGTGACGGGAACCTTGACTCCCAGTTCGTTGACAAGGAGGTCGCGCTGGATCTTCCAGTGATTCCGGTCGGCCGCTTCCAGGGTTTCAAGCATCTCCAGCCGCTTTTCCGGCCCCTGCTTCCAGAGTTCGCTCAGACTGGGCCATGCCGGCTCTCCGCGGTCCGGATCCCAGGTCGTCTTTTCAAAATAGGTGCGGATGGCGGCATTTTCGTTGTTCAGCTCCACCATGGCCACGGCCGGGTCTTCCGCCAGGGTCAGCCCGGTATAGGGATTGACGTGGGTGAACAAGTTGCGTGCGAAGTCCAGCTCCTTTTGCTGGATTTCCTTGTCATAGCCGTTGCGGGATTTGAAGGATTCGCGTCCGACCAGCAGGTTGACATTCAGGTAGATGCCCTGCTTTTTCAGTTGAGCGATGAGATAATCGAACAGGTCCAGCTGGACCGAATCGAACGTGCAGTCCGTTCCGTCATCCACCAGCAGACCCTTTTCCTGGAAATCCCTGCAATGGTAATTCACCAGGTCGAAGAAATGCAGCCGGACGAGGTTGAACCCGAAATGGGCCAGCCGTTTGGCGAGGCGTTCGGCCTGCTTGTGCGAAGGAAAATTCGCTCCGCCGACGAGATTCACCCCGTTGAACCGGATCCGGCCTTTGTCGTTGACAAAATGCTGGCCTTCCACCCGCGTGAATCCGTATTTTCCTGCCGGAGCATCCAGAAGATCGGAAAAATCCGTCACGCCCCGGGCCATCTCATAGGAAAAAACGAAGGGGAAAAGACCTTCCTCCGACGGAACGGCGTTGACCGGTCGGATATCCTGGGCGCGGCAGAGGCAGGAAACCGCCAGGAAAGCAAGGGCGCAAAGCGGACGTTTCATCGCGACAAACGGAAAAAATACACCTATTCCGGATCAGCCTCAAGGGCTTCCTTGAACAGGTCGATGCCGCGCAGCTGGAAAGGAGTTCCTTGTGGCGTGCAGGCGCTCCAGGGAGCCATCATAAAGCCATACAGGTGGTCTTTCGAGATGACCTTCCGGCAGGTTTGGACGAGTTTGCCGATTACGTCATCCGCATCGATTTTCAGCTCCCGGCGCTTGAATCCCACCCAGTTTGTCCCGCACGGTACCTGGTCGTAGCCGGCTTCCTCCAATTTCCAGAAGGCAAGCAGGCGGTCGTGATCCCTCGTCTGATTGGTCTCGGGGTCGAATCCGCCGTAGGCCTCGTCATAGTACCAATTCTGCTGGACGACGCTCTTGGGGCAGCGCTGATAGTATTCCGGATGGTACCAGCCATAATCGCTCCAGACCCAGGGGCGGGCGCCGTGCCGCTCCACTTCGCCGATGATATACAGGAAGTCGCGCCACCAGGATTCATCCACTCGCTGCACCCGGTACGTGAACAAATTCTGATGGGCAGGAGTCTCTTCGTCGTACCCGATGTGGAAGAAGCGCGGGTTTCCGAAGATTTCCATGGCATCGGAAATCACGTCGGAGCACATTTGGTAATACGGCGCGGAGGAAACCATATGCCGGTAGTCCTTCATCCATCCGTTGTGCGTGTTGGAGAAGTTGAGCTTGGGAATGACTTCCATTCCGAGCGCGTTGAGCCGCTTGATTTCTGTCCGCATCTTTTCGACGCTCCAGCTGCCCTCCACGGCCAATTCGGGGTGGCTGGGGAATTGAAGCCCTTCTCCCAGGTCTACGACCAGCATATTGATTCCGCTCTCGGCCGCGTGGTCGGTGACTTTCCGCCACAGGGAATCCACGGTAGTGAGCTTCAGGTCTGGGCGTTTGCGCTCGGGAAGCAGGGTGACCGCCTCTTCCAGATTGTCTCCCATCGTCTGGGTGGGCCAGTCACACCACATATTGTTGCCCAGGCGGATATACAGCGCGCGGATGTCGCCGATGGGTGCCTGGAAACTTTGGGAAAAAGACTCCTGCTTCTTGCAGGAGGCAAGGGCGAGCAGCACGGCCGCCCAAACTAACAAGCGTTTCATATGTGGTTGATTGTTATGGTATCGCGTTCCAGTCGGCCAGCGCAGACTCCCGGGACATCAATTCCAGGGAGGGCCGCCAGATGGCTGCGCCCATGTGGACGAAAGTCCTGACATAGTACTCTTTGCCCAGCTCAATGTCCAGGGTGAGGGATTCGCGGCTTTCGGTTTTGGCCCAGATTTCATACCGGCCGGGCTTGTCAACCTTGACGACCGCCTTTGTCTTGTTCTTGGAGCGATATACCACATCATCTCCCAGATGGACATCGTAAGGGGTTTTCACGAAATTCCCGGTGCGGTAGAAGTAAATGACGGCATAGTCCGGATGATGGGAAGGGATGGATTCCGCCGGAGTACGGTTGGTCAATTTCGGCGAGCATCCGCACAGCATGACAGCCAGGGCGGAAAGGATGATAAGAATTCTTTTCACGGTAATTATCTGTTATCTATGATTTTGGCACTCGGATAGTCTGCAGGGTTGAACGTGATGTCCTTCTCTTTTACGCCGACGGCAAAATTGCGCATGGTAATCGTTACGCCCTTTTCCTTGGCCTGGACGCTGATGGGCAGATAGGTTGCCTTGGAAATCACCAGGTCCATCCGCTTGGGATCGTCTTTCTTCGTGTTGCTCTTGGACTTGGTGCAGACAAAATACCATGCCTGGTCCGTCTCGGACTTCAGCTTGACATCGTACCCTTCTGTGACGCTGTCCAACATCTTCATGTTGTTTTCAGGATCAGACTTTTCAGAGGGTTTGGAACGGGAAATGGTGATTTCGTTCTTCTGGACGTCATATTGCCAGTCCGTGACGGAGTCCGACCAGTTGATGGCCTT
>CADBPH010000359.1 GCA_902796455.1 uncultured Bacteroidia bacterium | reverse complement strand
TCCCTCGGCACGGTGAAGAACCTGGCCCGGGTGAGCGTCAATGGCACGGAATGCGGCATCGCATGGAAACGCCCCTTCACGGTTGAGATTCCGGAGGGGCTGTTGAAAGCCGGGGACAATACGCTGACGGTTTCTGTTGCGAACCTCTGGGTGAACCGGCTCATCGGAGACCAGCAACCGGGATGCGAGCATCCGTATACCTCTACTCCGATGAAATTCTACTCGGCTGATTCCCGGTTGCTTCCGTCCGGTCTTCTGGGACCGGTTACTTTGCAGTATTGATGCAAGGTCCGTTGGCGGACACAGAGGGAACGCCGTTCCGGATGGACGGCCAGCCATCTTTGTCCCAGATGATCTGGTCCATGGCCATGCAGCGGCCGTTATAGTCGTTCGCTTTCCAGAAAGTGTGGTAGAACATCCAGTCGTTTCCGGCGTCGTCGGTGATGATCTGGGAATTGTGTCCCGGGCCGACGAAGGTGAAATCCGTGCTCTTGGAGAGGACCACCGTCTTGAAGCTCCCTTCCTTGGCGATCATGGACTCTCCGTTCCGGCCGACGAAAGGTCCCAGCGGGCTTTTCGAGCGGCCGACCATGACGTGATACGTGCTCTTCTCCCGTTCGCAGCAGGACCCTTCCGAGGTAAAGAGGTAGTACCATTTTCCCCGTTTGTGGAGGTAGACTCCCTCCTGGCGGTCGCCGGCCAGTTTGACCGGTTCTGCCCCGGGTTTGACGGACAGGCCGTCTGCTGCCAGTTCAATAATCCAGATCCCTTCCCGGACAGGCAGACCGGCGGGATGGACCACGTCTTCGACCCCCTTGCCTTTCTGGAGGCTGCCCCAGGCGAGATACTTCTTGTCCCCGTCCTGGAAGAAGTTGGGATCGATGGAGTTGAGAACGCCGGTGTTGTCGAAGCTGACAATCATTCCGTGGTCTTTGAAAGGTCCGGTGGGAGAATCGGAAACCGCGACACCGGAAGCGCTTCGCTCGTGGTTGCCCCACAGGCCGAGGGCATAGTACAGGACATATTTCCCATCCACATAGTTGATGTCCGGGGCCCAGAGGCGGGACCCGCTTTCCCAATCGGGCTTTTTCCCAAGGAAACCATCGCAGACAAACTCCCAGTTTATCAGATTCTTGGAGCGGTAAACCGGAAGGACGGCGTTGTTGCTCTGGGTGGAATACGCGTAGAACCATCCGTCTTGTTTGCGGTTGTCCAGGACAGTCGGGTCCGGGCAGTTCAGCCGGAGAACCGGGTTCTCATAGAGGGCCGTCTCGGTATGGCGGCAGGCCGTTCCTGCCAGGAATACGAGCAGGCAGGAGAGCAGAAGGCTTTTTGTTTTCATCGTTGTTTCGGTTTCATGAAAGAATCCGGCAACTGATGCGCAGGCGCCGGATTCTTGAAAGATGTTCAGGAAGGATATCCAGTAGATTGGGTTGGATTACTTCTGATTCTTCAGCAGGTCGCGGATCTCTTCCAGCAGGACGACATCGTCCGGCTTCGGTGCGGGTGCTTCGGGTTCAGCGGGAGCTTCTTCCTTCTTGCCCAGATCTTTGGCCTTGTTGATTGCCTTGATGACCATGAAGATGCACAGGGCGATGATGAGGAAGTCGAAGATAACCTGGAGGAAATTGCCCCAAGTTACGGCCACGGCCGGCTTGACAACGGTGTCACCGTCCATGACAGCCTTGCTGATGACCCATTTCCAATCGGTGAAGTTCAGTCCGCCGCAAAGAGCGCCGACAAGCGGCATGATGATGTCGCTTACGAGGGAGGTGACGATCTTTCCGAACGCGCCGCCGATGACTACGCCGACAGCCATGTCAACGACATTGCCCTTCATGGCAAAGTCCTTGAATTCATTGAGAAATTTTGACATAATGTGAAAGGATTAGGATTGTCCGTACAAGCCCTTCTCCGGGGGCTTAGGACAAAAATATTAAAAAAATCGGATAATCCTATCCTTCGATCATGTATTTTCGCGGGGAACAGCCGACCGCGGACTTGAAGTATTTGCCGAAGAAAGATGAATTCGGGAAATTCATGGCATCGCTGACTTGTTGGACGGTGTAGTTCCCGGTCTTCAGCATGGCCTTTGCCTCGAGGATGACATAATCCTTGATCCATTGGGCAGGATGCTTCCCGCTGGCTTCAAAAATCAACTTTGCAAAATACTTCGGGGAGATGCAGAATCGTGAAGCGTAAAAAGTAATCCGCCTTTCGCGCGAGCAGTGGGTCTGAACTTCCTGCAGGAAATCCATCAGCAGGCGCTCCTCCCGGCTGCGGCTGGGCGTGCTGCCTTCCGCGCGCGAGATCCATTCTGCCAGGGATGCCGCCATCACCCGCAGGAATCCGCCGGCCGCATCCTTCTTATAGGCGCGTTTTTCGTCGGAGAGAACCGTCCGCATCATCCCGTAAAGCTCCTGGAAATATGCGAATTCCTCCCGTGTCGCGTGGATGAGGACGGGCTTCAACAGGTTCTTGCGGATCAATTGGATGCAGTTGTCCTGGTTTTCGGTAAAGAAGGCACCATCCTTGATGGCCAGGCTTTCAATGCGCAGATCGGGGGAGACCTCGATCTTATCAATGATAACGCCGGGGTAGGCAATCAGGATGTCTCCGGGACCCAGGGTGAAGTCTTTCAGGTTCAGTCTAGCGGTGCAATGTCCT
>CADBPH010000358.1 GCA_902796455.1 uncultured Bacteroidia bacterium | reverse complement strand
TTGAATCCCATCCGGTCCCGCATTTCCGCGTTCGTCCCATGGTTGGTCACGTCCAGGTTTTCGACGGTGATATACGTACAGTTCACCAGTTGGACAGCCTGTTGCGACCCGTCCGGTGCGACAATCTTGGGTTTGTCCCCGGTGCCGTAAGTCGAGATGGTCACCTGCTGTTTCGCGGATCCGGCCGCTTTGCTGACGACGAACATTTCATTGAAGGTGCTGCCGCAGCGCAGCAAAACGTTGTCTCCCGCCAACAACGTGAGGTTCTTGACTTTGGACAAGGTTTTCCAGGCCTTCCCCTCCGATTTCCCGTCGTTGCGGTCATTGCCGTTCGCGGAGTCGATGTAATACGTCGTTACGTTGTCTCTCCAGGGGACTTCCTGTTCTTCCGGATCGGTCTTCTCTTCCTCCGTGGGAATATCAACTTCATATCCAGGTTTTTCGGTACAGGCGCAGGCCCAGCAGGAGAGCAGGCCTGCCAGAATGTAAGAGGAAATATGCAGTATCTTTATATTCATATATTTGCGAGATTACCACCCGGGGTTCTGTCCCAGGTTGGGATTGATGTTGAGCTGTGAGTCGGGAATCGGGTAGAGATACATCTTGTCATCCCAATACCGGGATTCGACCAGGGTCCGTTTGTAGGTGAATTCATCGCCGGACTTGGTGATATCTACGCCGTAGATCTCAGTCGTCTGGTCGCCGATCATCCAGCGGCGGATGTCCCAGAAACGATGGTCCTCGAAGGCGAGTTCCACCATGCGCTCGTTCCGGAGTTTCTCCTTGAACTGCGCGACGGTCAGGTCCGAATCAAATCCGGGCATGTTCACTTCCTGCCGGCTCCGGACCATGTTCACGGCCTCCTGGGCGGACAGCGGAAGGGACGGCGGGTTCTTGTATTTGTAGTCACCGTATCCTTCAACCATGGCCTCCGCATAGTTGAGAAGCACTTCGGAGTACCGGAAGTAAGTCCAGACATGATTCTTCTTGGAGGTGTTGCCGGCCCGCAGGCTGGTCGTCCCGTCCACGTATTTCTTGAGGTAGTACCCTGTCAGGGTCGCATGCTTTACCGGCTTGCCGCTGCTGCCGCCGTACCAGCATTCCAGCGGCTCGTTATAGACCCAGTTGGAATTGTTGACAGCAACCGTTGCAGCGAGACGGGGGTCGCGGTTGGAATACGGATCATGCAATTCCCGGTCTTCGGAGTAGGCAGGATCCTTTTCGGAATAGGCCGTATTGCGGACCGGTTTGCCGGATTTCGTTTCGAAAGCGTCCACCAGGTTCTGGGTCGGGCAGTGGCCGGTTTGGCCGCCGCCGTTGATGCCGACCGGGAAATTCGCGGATTCGAAAGAGTTGGATGCCGCTTCCATCCGGCCAAGGATCAGCTCATTGTTGAGAAGATAGTTCTTGTTCCAGAGGTTGGACAGCTTGGGGAGCGGGGTGTAACCATACTGACGCGCCTTGCTGATGAGGGCGCCGGCCGCCCGGGCGGCCGTCTTGTATTTGCCCTTGTCCCCATCTTCGTTGAAGAGGGGGCTGGCTGCATAGAGCAACGTCCTGGCTTTCAGCGCCATGGCTGCACCCTTGGTCGCACGGCCGACTTCCTGGTTGGGGACTTTTTCATAGGAATCGGGCAGATTGGCCGCTGCGACGTCGCATTCTTCGACGATGAACGAGACGACATCCTCGAAGGAGTCGGGAACGAGCTGATTGGCTTCCTCCGCCGTCAGGACGGTCGTAATGATCGGGACATTCTTGTACCGGCGGAGCAATTCGAAGTAGAAGTATGCACGCAGGAAGCGGGCCTCATACGGGTAGTACTCGAACTGCGCCATGTAATTGTCATACGCTTCCAGGTTCTTCAGGTCGTCGAATTCCTGTCCTTTGGTTTCCTCGAGGAAAACATTCACCGAGCGGATGGCGTTGTACAGGGTCCAGCGGGTGTCGAAGGTCTTGGTCGGCGACCAGCTGCCGTTGTTCATGCTGTAGATACCGCTGAGGTTGTCCACGTAGATGGCCTCATCGCAGGCGGCGGCCCGCATGGCTCCGTCGATGGTGCTGTATCCCGTGACCAGGTAGGAGTAGATATGGGTCAGGGACCGTTTGACGCGGTCGAAGCTGTTATACACATCCTCCTTGTCGTATCCGGTGTACTCGTTGTAATCCAGGAACGTGCAGGCACTCACCAGGAGGCATCCCAAAATGATATGTAACGTCTTTTTCATTTTCTTTCCCTGTTAGAATGAGAGTTTCAGACCGGTCTGGACCGTCTTGAGGACGGGGTAAGAAACCCCGAGCACTTCCGGATCCAGCACAGCGATGGAATCAATGCTGAAGAGATCGGTTCCCCGCAGGAAGATGCGGAAATCGTCGACTTTGATTTTGTCGGTCAGTTTCCGGGGGAGCCGGTACCACAGTTCGACATTCCGGAGCTTCAAGTAGGAGCGGTCGGAGATGAAGACACTGTTTGCGCGGTAGTTATTCTCGCTGCCGGTGGTCGTCGGGCGCGGATAGATTGCGTTGGTGACACCTTCCCTCCAGCAGTTTTCCCAATAGTTGCGGGACAGGTTGGCCCCGTTGATCAGCGGCTGGTACATGCCGGTAGTCGTCAGGTTGGTGCTGTAGTTCGCGACACCCTGCAGCAAAGCGCTGATACCGACGTTCTTGTAGCTGAGGTCCACGTGGAAGGAGTAATACATCTCCGGGAACGTGCTGTTCTTTCCGATCGGAACGGAGTCGTATTCGTCGATGACCCCGTCATCATTCTGGTCCTTGTATTTGTAGTCGCCGGGATAGACCTCGGAGAACATCTGGCGGGGACTGTTGTCGATGTCTTCCTGGGAATTGAAGAAGCCCAGGACTTCGTATCCCCACTGCTGCCCGCTGATGTGACCGGTCCGTTTCTGGTAGTCATATCTGCGGTAGACTTCGTTCTGGTTGATGACCTTGTTCTTGACCAGACTGAAGTTTCCGCCGATGTCATAGTGCCAGTGTCCGGTTTGCCGGCGGAAGGACAGGGCCGTTTCAAAACCGTAATAGTCCACGATTCCTTCTGCAACATTGGAGAGGGCGACGCCGATCATGCTGGAAACCAGGTTCGAGCCGCTGACCAGCCGGTGGAAATTCCGCTCATAGAATCCGTCTGCCGTGAAGGAAACCAGGTTCCAGGCGTCAAAATCCAGTCCGACATTGTATTTGGCCGTCTTCTGGAAGGTGTAGAATGCGCTCGGGAGGCTGGACTCTTTCATGCCGGTGTAAGAAAGCATGTCATTGTTGAAAATGAAGGAGTTTCCGGAGGCGAATTCATGCTTGTCCAGATACTGGGTGATGTCGTCGTTCCCGGTGAGGCCGGCGGAAGCCCGCAGGTTCAGCTTCTGGATGGCCGGGGAGCCGATTTCCCGGTCGATGCGCCAACCCAGGCTGGCAGCCGGGAGGAAGCCCCAGCGCAGCCCTTCCGGCAGGCGGTTCGTGCCGGCATAGGCCAGGGTCAATGCGGCAAAGTACTTGTCTTTCAGACCATAATCTACGAAGGCATAGGCGCCGTGATTGGCGAAAGTCGTTCCTTTGCCCAGCCCGATGTATTTACTCAGCCGGTAGAAAGCAGACGCATTCAGCACGTGGTCTCCTCCCTGATGCTGGTAGTTGAAACCGGTGTGGATGGTCGTTCCCCGTTCCATGGCGGAAAGCGAAGAGGAGAAGCCGAGTTCATATTTTTCCTCCCCGTATTGGATGGGTTTGCCTTCTTCGATGTAGGCTCTTCCTTGTTCGTCGGTCGCCAGGGTTCCGACCTTGGTCTCATAGAGGAATTTCTTGGACCGGACGTCGTGGTTCGTGGCGGTGATATCGATGCTCCCCTTTGCGAACGCAGACAGGCCCTTGGCGATGAAATCCAGTTTCTGGTCAAGGGAAATGTCTGCAAAAAGGGTACGGGTGTGGCTGGTTGCATATCCGGTAAAGGACGACTGCGCGACCGGGTTCAAGGAAAGTCCGGACCGTCCTGCCCAAAGTCCGTCATCGTACTTGACGGGATAGGCATTGGCCGGCAGCTGGTACAGGAGCGTCATCAGGCTGGAGGCCGAGACGGCTCCCGGGCTGTTGGACTCGTAAATCCGGCCGAGCAGGTTCATGTGGGCCGAGGTGGTACGCGAAATCTTGACGTCCAGGTTTGTCCTTACACTCAGGGACGACAGCGTCAGCTGGGTGGAGTATTCGGGCTGGGCGTGGGCCTCTTTGACCAGTCCCTGGATGTTCGCGTACTTCACCAACGAGAAGTATTTGATCCGGTCGTCGCCGCCCCGGGCGGAAACCGTGGCCTGGTGCACGTGGCTCCATTTCCGGAGGGTTTCTTCCATCCAGTTCACGTTGGGATAATACTCCGGGAAAGTCCCGTTGGCATAGGCGTCGATTTCGCCCTTGGAATACCGGGCCGGGAGCCCTTCCGTTTTCAGCGCGAAATTCACCGCTTCGGCATAGGTCGACGCATCCACCCAGTCGGGCAGGGCGGTCGGCGTCCCCAGGGCATAATTGTAGGAGACGTCGATTTTCTTTCCGGGAGCCCCCCGTTTCGTGGTGACCAGGATCAGACCGCCGGAGGCCTTCATGCCATAGAGGGCCTGCGAGGCGGCATCTTTCAGCACCACGATTTTGTCAATCTCTTCAATGGCGAGTTGGTTCAGGTTCCGTTCTACGCCGTCCACCAGGATCAGCGGGTTAGACCGTCCCCGGAAATAGAAGGAGGCTCCGCTGTTGAATCCGCCGTTGCTCATGACCGATACACCCGGCATGAGGCCGTGGAGTGCGTTTTTCGGAGAAATCGACGAGGTTTTCAGCAGTTGGTCGCCTTCAACGGTGACGAGGGCCCGGCTTTGTCCATATTGGATGCCCGTAGAATCCTGGACAAAGCTGTCCGGGTATTCATAATGCTGGGCATGCATGAGGGTTGTTGCACAGGCAGCCAGGCTGCAAAATAGGATGACAGGAATTTTTTTCATGTTTCCAATGCTGTATTATTTCGGCTTACCATCCAGGGTTCTGGATCAGGACGCCATGTGATTTTCTAATTTCATCGCTGGGCAGGGCGCTGAGGTACCATTTCGGGGACCAGTT
>CADBPH010000357.1 GCA_902796455.1 uncultured Bacteroidia bacterium | reverse complement strand
CGGCTGCGGACGAACCGGTCTTCGTCGAAATTCAGGTAGTGGACTTGTCCGCCCCGCTTGGCCAGGCCGAACTGCTCGTACATGGCGCGGTCTTCATCGATGCGGGCATTGAAACTTTCGGAACTGTTCCCGTGGCCCCCGAAATGGAACACATTGTCCAGCACTTCGCTTTCGGATTTCGCCTGGACGGCTTTTTCCAGGAAGCGGGCGACCAGGTCTGTGAAAGACGGGCCCCCGGCGGTGCGCGCCGGTTTGATGCGGGCTGTATAAATGTCGCATCCAACAGTTTGTCTTCCTTCCGGGGAGAGGTCATAGTAATAATACTGCGGCTGTTTCTCGTCCTGTTTCAGGAAAGTGAATTCCAGGTCAAAATCGTCATAAAAGCGGTCTGACGGGATCGAGGAGCGGTTCCAGGGCATCCCTGGATTCATCTTGAAGGCCGTGGCCAGGTGGTGGGCATGCCGGATCATCGGGACCGGAATGCCGCCGACCAGCACGGCCCCCTCGAGGTTCTGCTGATCCTTGAGGGTCCGGAGGGTATCGCGGATTTCCTGCGGGGTCCATTCCTGCGGCACGACAACCGTGCAGACTTTTTTTCCGTCATGCCGGGTGATGGCATCGGCATAGGCGCTTACCTGGGAAGAGGTGGCGTTGAATGTAGCGGCATCGATGACAATGGCAACCGCCGTCTTTTTCGGGGCGGCTTGCAAGGACAGGAACAGGCCGCATGCGACGGCACTGGATACAATCAACCTGAGGGACTGTTTCATCTCGTTCAAAATCGGTTATCTCCCGCATGAGCGGGAAAGATTTACAAATATGTGAAGAAATACCTTGATATCCTATCCCAATAAAAGGGGATAGGCGGGGACAAGGCTACTATTTCCGGGGGATTTTCAGCTTCATTCCGGGCTGGATATGGCTGGTTATCCCGTTGTGTTTCATAATATCATTCGGCGTGATACCCGGATAATGCTGCGCAATCTTGAACAGGGTATCGCCTTTTTTCACGACATAAATGATGTCATCCTGGGCAGCGGCCGCCTCCTTCTGCGGGGCAGCCGGTGTCCCTTCTACTTGTTCGACACGCGTCCGGGCGGCGGTTGAGTCCGGCTTGGCCGTCAGCGTATCGGGGCTGGCCCCCTTGCTTGCGGTATCTGCTTGCTGGGCGGCGGGCTGGACCGGTGCCGGTTTGGGAGCAGGGGCAGGCGTGGCAGCAGGCTTAGCCGGGACCTTGGTCTTCTTGTAGATGACCAGTTTCTGCCCTACGCGTAAATTATTGCTTCTTAAGTGGTTCCATGAACGGATCTGCGCGACGGTCACATGGTGCCGCGAGGCAATCCGTCCCAGATAATCGCCTTTCTTGACCTTATAGACAATCTTGGTCTGGACTGTCGTCGATGCGCTGCCGGAAGCCTGGATATTCTCCAGGGTCGCTTTGGCGAACAATTCGCCCGCCCGGTGGGTATACATCGAGTCTTCATGCTCGATGAAAGGTCCGGTATACTGGTAGGGAAGCCGGAGGATGTACACATCCTCATTCCCCGGAATGATGTCATTGATATATTGCGGGTTCAATTCCCTCAGACGGTCCATCTCGATGCCTGTCAGGTCGCTGATCTGCTGGAAATGGAGATTCTTGCGGATTTCGAAGGTGTCCACGTGCGCAGGCATGTGGACCGGGTCGGGCACGATGCCGTGCTCCTTGTAGTAATTGAACGCGTACATGGCTCCGACAAAAGCGGGGACATAGCCGCGTGTTTCCCGGGGCAGGTATTCGTAGATGGACCAGAAGTCTCTGTAACCGCCCGCCCGGCGGATGGCTTTGTTCACGTTCCCGGAACCGCAGTTATAAGAGGAAATGGCGAGGTTCCAGTCTCCGAAAATGGAATAGGCATCCTTCAGGTACCGGGCCGCCGCATCCGCAGACTTGTATGGGTCCAGCCTTTCATCGACGAAGGAGTTGATCCGCAGGCCGTAACTCCGTGCGGTATTGTACATGAACTGCCACATGCCCTTCGCCCCGGCCCGGGAGACGGCTACCGGATTGAAGGCAGACTCGATGACCGCCATGTATTTGAGCTCCTGGGGCATTTCGTAGCGGTTGAATACATCCTCGAAAATCGGGAAGTAATAGGAGGCCAGGGCAAGCATGCCCGCCATTTTGGTCGGCATTTTCTCGGCATAGAGAATGATGTAGTTCCGGACCGTTTCGTTGAAGGGAAGGGTGATGTACGAATTCATTTTCGCCAGCCGGTCCAGGAAGACTTTGTCCGGCACATCGGAGATAAAATGGACGGAATCCATGTTGTACTGGTTTCCTTCCGTGTTTCCGGAAACCCGGCGGTGGTGGTACCACAGGCCAAGCAGGCTGTCCGTCACCTGCGGGGAATAGGTCCCGCCGACCGGGCCGTCGTGGCGTCCTTCGTTTTCCTCGAAGATTTCGATCATTTCGCCGGCGATGCTGTCGCTGACACGCACTTTTTCCTCATACTCTTTCAGCAGGCGGGACATCGAATCCAGACGGGCGGCCATTTCCTGGTTTTCTTTCATCAGCTGGCGCCTGTTTTTCACGGGAGGGTCCGGCTTGATCTCCTGGGCGGCCAAGGGGAAACCGGCACCCAGGAAAAGCATGAGAAGGAGTGGGACGTATTTTGTCAACTTCATCATCGTCAAAAAGTTATACCTAATCGAATCCCAACGCCGCCTTGACCGGGCAGGGGCATGTGCCCTCCCGACGGATTGCCTGAGAGCGCATACTGGCTGTCAATCACTGCGGGAGAAACCTGCATGGCGATGTTGTCGTCCAATTCAAAGTCTTGCATATAGGCAAAGACGTTGGCATCGATGACTTGCAAGAGATAGAACCCCAGGACGGCAACAGCGGAATAGTCCCGGTAACGGCGGTAGACATTCCGGTAGTAAAGCGCGGTCTCTCCTGCAATCGGGCCGGTATAATCCGTTTCCGTATCGGAGGCTTCGTTGTGGATCCGCTTGAAGCGCTTGTAATTGGTATGGTTGGTTATCAATAGGTTCGTGGACGTGATCAGGCAGCCGTAATAAATCGGGATTTTCCAGAATTCCCCGTTGTAGGCCTGTCCCAGTCCGGGCAGCAGCAGCGAGTACAAGGTGGCCTTGCCTGCCTGGCCACGGATCTCTTTCTTGTAATTGTATACGCCGTCCATCAAGGTCGCCCAATAGGCGAGGCCGGCACCGGCGAAGAACCAGTTGCTCATGTGCTGGAAATCCTTGTTGTCCTCGGCTTTCCAGCGATGGCGGTAGTACAGTCCCGCGCCGGCGCCGGCTGCCATCGCTCCGCAGGCCACGGGAACTTTCCAGGTCTGGTGATTGTGAATCTGCTGGCCGCCGAGGAAGACGGTCGATCCGGCGAACATGACACCGATCCGGGCATCCCGCCGATGGGTCATGCCGCCGAAATACTCCTTGAAGGTGAAGGCGGCATCGGTGGAATCGCGTCCGAGCGTATCGGACGGGTCCGCATAGGATTGCGAGAAGGCGTCACTTTTGAAAACCCCGTTGTCCTGGGCGCGAAGCATCCCGGCCGGCAGGAGGACGGCCAGCAGGAGGGGCAGGATATGACGGAGCCATTCTTTCATGGTGTCAACTGCGTTCGAGGGCATCCAGAAAGCGTTGCAATTCCTCGTCCGATTGGAAACGGACCGTCATCGTGCCTTTGCCGGTAGGGGTCCGGCGCAGGCTGATGTTATCGCCGAAATACCGTCCCATCTGTTCCAGCAATTTATAGTAATTGTCCGGCAGCTCCGGCGTGGGGGCGGGTTCTTCTTCCCCGGCCGTCGCCCTGCGGAGCTTCTCTTCCAGCTGCCGCACGGAAAGCTCCTGGTGGATGACTTGGTCGCACAGGTTTTCCTGCAGTTTCCGGTCGTCGACGGAAAGCAGGACTTTGGCGTGCCCGACGCTGATCAGGCCGACTTTCAGGTCATGCTGTACCTTGGCGGGCAATTTCAGCAGGCGGAGGTAATTGGTTACGGAAGCACGCTTCTTGCCGACGCGTTCCGCCATTTTCTCCTGGGTGAGGTGGCACTCTTCGATCAGGCGCTGGTAGCTCATGGCCACTTCGATCGGGTCGAGGTTTTCCCGCTGGATGTTTTCGACGATCGCCATCTCGAGCATGCCCTGGTCATTGGCTTCGCGCACATAGGCGGGAATCATGTCCATCCCGGCGAGACGGCAGGCGCGGAATCGCCGTTCTCCGCTGATAATCTGGAAATTGCCATCAGGTTTGCGGCGAACGGTCAGCGGCTGGATGAGGCCGAATGTCCGGATGGATTCCGCCAGTTCCTCCAGGGCTTCCGCATCAAAGGACATCCGGGGCTGGTAGGGATTCGGCTCGATGCTGCCGACCGGGATGCGGAGGATGTCTGCGGTCCCCGTCGGCTGCTGTGCGCCGGCAATCTCCTTGTTGACATATCCGACCGGCTTGCGCAGGTTATTCAGGTCGGTGGAATCGCCCAGGATGGCATTCAGTCCGCGGCCCAGGCCTCTGTTTGGTTTCATGCTCATAAATTCTCTCCTCCTTGCGTGCTCATGTTCCTCTCCAGGACTTCCTTGGCGAGGTTGAGGTAGTTGTGGGTGCCGTTGCTCATCACGTCATACAGGATGATGGGTTTCCCGTGGGAAGGGGCTTCGCTCAGGCGGATGTTCCGCTGGATGATGGTCTTGAAAACCATGTCCTTGAAATGCTCCCGCAACTCTCCGACCACCTGGGTATGTACCTTGGTCCGGCCGTCGAACATCGTGACGACAAAGCCTTCGATGGATAAATCGGGATTGACGCCGTTCTGGACCAGCCGGATGGTTTGCAACAGTTTGCCAAGGCCTTCCAGTGCGAAAAATTCGGGCTGGACCGGAATAATGACAGAATCGGCGGCCGTCAGGGAATTGACGGTGACCAGTCCCAGCGAAGGAGAGCAGTCAATGATGATGAAATCATAGTCATTCCGGATCGGGGCGATGGCTTTTTTCAGGACCGATTCCCGTTCGGGGGCATCCAGCAACTCGAATTCCACCCCCACCAGATTGATGTGGGAAGGAATCATGTGCAGGTTGTCCATCTCGGTCTGTATCAGCGCATCCCGTACGTCGAGTTTCCCGATCATGACTTCGTAGAGCGTCCGTTTCTGGTCATCCTCCGGCGAGAAGTTCAGTCCCGAGGTCGTATTGGCTTGCGGGTCGGCGTCGATGACCAGCACTTTCTTTTCCAGGACGGCAAGTGATGCGGCCAGGTTGATGGCGGTGGTGGTTTTCCCGACGCCTCCTTTCTGATTGGCTATGGCGATGACTTTTCCCATGATCTGAGCAGTAATGTAAAATACAAAAATAGTAAAAAATCGGGATACTCGCAGTGGTGTCCCCGAAATGTTCCACAATATTCAAGGATTATGCCGTGGAACATCCTGTTCTCAAGCAGGATCGACATTGACGGTGACATGGCCGCTCCAGGAGCCTTTGCCCCCGAGCAGGGCGTACAGGTCCTTTTTCATGGGCCCCAGGCCTTTTCCGCGCGCGAGAAGGAGCCGCAGCCTCCGCAGGTGCGTGCCGCCGGTCCTGTCGGGTACCGGAGAGAAGGGACCGGTCAGTTGCAGGAGGCCGCCGGCGGGGGAGGTGACAAGGGTGGGACGGATGCCGAACGCCCGGCAGATGGCGTCGGAAAGGTCCCGGGCGCGGATGAGGGCTTCTTCCGGAGAATTCCCCTTGACGGTCAGGTCGATCTGGCGGTAGAACGGCGGGTACGCCAGGGCGTGCCGTTCGGCCAGCATTTCATCCAGGACCCCGGCGCCTCCGCCCAGCAGGCGGTATACCGGATGGTCGCTGCGGGACGTCTGGATGACAAACAGCCCGCCTCCTTCCCGCCGGGCACACCGGCCCATCAGTTGGATGAAGGTCTGGAGGGCTTTTTCGTCCGCCCGGAAATCCTGCTGCCCGAGGAGGGCGTCCGCCCCCAGGGCGGCTACAAGACGCAATCCTTTGAAATCAAAGCCTTTGGATATGATTTGAGTCCCGATGAGGATGTCGATGTCTCCCTGGGAAAAATCCCGGATGACGGTCTCGGCGAAGCCGGCGTTGCGCTGGGCATCGCCGTCGAGCCGGGCGATGCGGGCCTCCGGGAAGAGGGCCTTGGCTTCTTCTTCGACCCGTTGCGTGCCGGTTCCCAGGGGATGGATCGTCCCGCCGCAGCGGGGACAGGTGTCCGGGAACGGTGTCCGGTATCCGCAATGGTGGCAGAGGAGCTGTGCTCCTTCCTCCTTGTGCAGGCTCAGGGGGACGTGGCAGCGGGGGCAGACGGGAATGTCTCCGCAATTGTCGCATTGGACGGCGGGGGAGAAGGCCCTGCGCGGTCGGAGGAGCAGCACCTGGCCGCCAGCGGAAAGGGTTTCCCGGATATGGTCGGCCAATTTCCGGGAGAAAGCCCCCAGCATGCCGTTCTTGCGCCGTTCTGCCAGGGTGTCGATGATCTCAATCCGGGCGGATTCACCGCTGAAGTATCTGTCTGTCAGTTGGATCAGGGAAAACCGGCCTGTCCGGCAGTTGTACAGGGTTTCGAGCGAAGGGGTGGCAGACCCCAACAGCATCCGGGCATGATGGATCCGGGCCAGCAGGACGGCGGTATCGCGGCCATGGTACCGCGGAGCCGGGGATTCCTGTTTATAGGAACTGTCCTGTTCTTCGTCTACGATCACGAGACCGAGGTCATGATGGGGGAGGAACAGGGCGCTGCGTGTCCCCAGCAGGACATAGCGGCCCTCGCGGACAGAAGCAGCCGTGGCGACGCGCCGGGCGGCGGTCCGGGCGGAATGGAAAACCAGCAGGTGGTCTCCGAAAACAACTTCCAGCCGTTCTTCCAATTGCCGGCTCAATGCGATTTCCGGGACCAGGTACAGGACATTCTCGCCGCGGTTCCATGCTTCAAGGGCGAGTTGGATGTAGATTTCGGTTTTT
>CADBPH010000356.1 GCA_902796455.1 uncultured Bacteroidia bacterium | reverse complement strand
TGAACGACGAGGTGGGCGTGGACCTGTTCCGGTTTTTCACGGCGGAAGATTTCCAGAACATCTGGAAGACCCAAAACCACATCGAGTATTTCACCATCGGCCCTTCCCGCGAATACGGGGAGTTGCTTGACGACCAGGCGTCACATACCCTGACGCACATGCTGGACGCAGCCGACGTGGCGGTCCAGGGCGGCCCGTATCGGGCGACGCTCCGCTATGGACATGATTCCCAGCTCATTCCGCTCGCTTCCCTGATGAAAATCGAAGGGAGTTGCACCCCGGCGGAAGACCTGGCCCATCCCGAGACTGCCTGGCGGGTAGACCGGACCTGCCCGATGGGGGCGAATATCCAAATGGTCTTTTTCAAGAAAAAGGGTTCGGATGACATCCTGGTCAAAGTGCTGCTGAACGAACAGGAATCGCATCTTGTCGGGATTGAAACAGACACATGGCCGTTCTACCACTGGACCGACCTGCGCAAGGCCTACCGGGGCCTGATTGCCGGAGCGCCCGGATTCGCCCGGGACGGATGGCAGAACGATACGATTCAAGAGGGACTCATTTACAGGCGTTTCAGCGGGAAGGAGCCCATTTCCGGCGTCAACCAGCTGATTTATGCCGTCGATGTGGACCTGAATAACCCGCGGTACGGAGTCAAATTCACGTACGGAGAACGGCGGGCCACCTCGGAAGCTTTCCGGGATGCCGGAGCCGTTGCGACAATCAATGCCACCTACGAGAAGGAGTCGGTCTATATCCGGGTGGATGGCAAGACGTATTATAACATTGAGAGCAACATCGTTCCGTACAAAGGCGCCGTTCCGCAGTGGAAATCAGACTGTTCGATCAGTACCGACGGCCGGAATGTCCGGATCGAATACACGGGAAAAGACCTTTCCATCCCGCAGCAACGGGCTGCCTATGAAGCGCTTCCCTACCCGGATGTCTTCACCAGCGCCCCCATGCTGATCGACCATTTTATTCCCGTGGGCAAGTATTTCGCGACCAGCAGCCTGACCCCGGAGCAGGTGGAAAAACTCAGCTACGAGGACCCGCTGCGGCACCAGGCGGTCCGGCATCCCCGCAGCGCCGTGGCGTTAACTGCTGACAACCACCTGATTCTCATCGCCGTAGACGGACGGAGACCCGGACTGGCAGAAGGGATGAACGCGTTCGAACTGACCTCGTTCCTGGAAAAGGAATTCCATCCCGAACAGGCGATCAACATGGATGGCGGCGGTTCCACCGCCCTGTGTGTCAAGGACCGGGGACAGGCGGAAACCCACGTGGTGAATTATCCGTCCGCGTCCCAGACGTTCCTGCACGACAAAGAACGTCGCGTCCCCACGCACATCCACATCATCGACCGGCAAGCGGGCCGGTAGGAATGCACAAACAATCCTGCAGAGTAACATGAAGAAAGCGCTGGCCGTAGTGCTCCTCGCCACCGTTCTCACCCTCAATGCGTCCGCCATCCAACCGATCGGTCCGCTGGACATGGAACGGGTCAGGCAGATTGCCGAAATGCTCCCGGAGTCAACATCAGGGATCGGTCCCAACTACAAAGACCGGGAGCTGTGGGACCGATTGTATCAGAGCGGCCAGTACGGTGCCGCCCTGGGCAAAGCGGAGGAAATGCTGTCAAAGGGATTCCCGAAATGGGACCAGGAGGCCTACGACAAAACCTTCTCCGAAGGGGATACCAATCCCGGCAAATACATGATGGAAAACCGGTCAAGGGCCTTTTCAACCTTAGTCTGGGCAGAATGCCTGGAAAACAAGGGGCGGTTCACGCCGTTGATCATTTCCTTCTTATATGACATCATGGGCCAGGAGACATGGGTATCTTCGCGCATGTACAAAAAGCGGAACTGCGGAGGATTGGTTGAACTCTGCACGGCGTTGATGTCACACCTGCTTTCACAAGCACTTTTCATGCTGGATGACAAAGTTCCGGATTCCGTCCGTGAAGATTTGCTCGGGCAGTTGTACACCAGGGCTTTCGATCCTTTGATGGGAGCGATTGAAGGGAAGAACAAAGACCACGGCTGACTGCAAAGGACGAACAATTGGAATCCGGTTTGCCTGGAGGGGGTGGTCTGCGCGGCCATGGAGATGATTCCTGACCGGCTGGAAAGGGCGAAATTCGTTGCCATCGCCGAGAAATATGTCCAGAACTATATGGAGGGGTTCCAGGATGACGGCTACTGTACCGAAGGAATAAGCTACTACAACTTCGGGATGGCACACTATATCGTCCTGCGCGAAAAGTTGTACCGGGACACACAGGGAAAAATAGACCTGTTCCGGAATAATCCGAAAGTCAGGAGTATTGCCACCTTCCCGCAAAACATCGTTATCGTGAACGAGGTTTATCCGTCGATTGCAGACTGCAATATGGCGGCAAAACCGAAGCCGGGCATCCTGCGATACCTTGGCAGGGAATTGGGACTCCCCCTCCCCTTCAGCAAGACACCGTCATTGGGGAATACTGATAATGTGACGACAGTATACCTTGACGTGTATCAGAATTATGCGGCGGAAATGGACGATTCCGGCGATGCCGGAAATCCCCTGCGCTCATATTTCGAGCAGTCCGGGATCCTGGTCGTCCGCGATCCAAAGAACCGGTTCGGAGCCGCGCTGAAGGGCGGACACAATGCCGAGTCCCATAATCACAATGATATAGGTTCCTACACCATCGTTTCAGGAAAGGAGAAAATGGTGGAAGATCCCGGACTGATTCCCTACAATATCAAGTCCTTCACCCCGGAAAGATACACCGCTTTCAAATCCCTCGGCTCATACGGGCACAATGTGCCCTTCATCTGCGGGAAGACACAATCTGCCGGGAAAAACTTCATGGCAACAAATTTGAGTTGCTCGTTCTCTGACCGCAGGGATTTGTTCGGGATGGAACTGTCTTCTGCCTATGAGATCCCGCAGTTGAAAGAGTCGGCCCGGGAGTTTGACTTCGACAGGAAGAAATTGACTTTGACCGTCACGGACCGCTTCCGGTTTGATTCCGCACAGGTCTTCGAGACCGCCGTCACGACAAGGGCGGATGTCCAGGTAATTGACAGGAAGAAAATCGAACTTTCCCGGAACGGCGAAAGTATGACGCTAACAATCCATTCAAGCTCAAACAATTACGATATTATCACCGAGGAAATCACAGAGGGCAGGACTCCATACACCAGAATCGCCGTACGCCTCCGGCCGGAGACAGCCGGAACCGTCACATTGAAGTATAAAGTCCGCTAGCCTTTGCTCCCAAGCACCTCGCTTCACGGACCTTCAGCGGCCCTACTTGGTGACAATCGGTTTCCCGTCAGCATCCAGCAGCGGAGTCAGGCCGCCGCCGTATCCGCGGTGCACATACAGATAATTCACGCCCGTCTCCTTGTCGACGATGACGATGGCGTCGGTCAACAGGCTCACGCCTTCTTTTTCCTTGATGTCAAATCTGTCTTTTCCCATAACCGCTATGCTGTTTCAATTCATCAATCCAATGCTTTCGACGACCCGGAACACATCTTCCATCTTGTCTATGATATAATCCGCACCGGCGTGCTCCAAATCTGTCCTGGAGGCGTTCCCCCAGGTTACGGCACAGGTGTGGGCACCGGCACGGGCACCCATCAGGATGTCCACCGGCATGTCGCCGACGACAAGGGTCTCCCGTGCGTCATAGCCCATTTCACGCAAGGTTTTCAGCACCGGCTCCGGATCCGGTTTCGCCTTTTCAACATTGTCGGCCCCGAGAACATAGGAAATGTAACCGGCGATTTCCAAGGCTTGAAGGAGTTCATTCAGGGAGCGGGATAACCGCGAAGAGGCTACGGAGAGGATATATCCCCGTTCTTTGAGTCCGGCCAAAGTGCGCTTCACGCCAGGGAAACGCACGGGGACAAACAAGGATTTATTTTTCTCGAAGATTTCCCGGTAAGTCTTCATGCAATGCAGAATCTCCTCCTGGTTCAGCCCGGGGAACAGCTGTTCAAAGCCAGCCCCCAGCGGAATCCCGATGGTCGCAGCAATCGCTTCATCCGTCACCATGGGAAGCCCGAGGATCTGCAGGGTATCCCGCATGGTCTTGAAAATGTGCGCCCGGGTATCGCCCAGTGTCCCGTCAAAATCGAATACAATCAGTTTGATCATTCCTTTCATTTATCCATCGTCTTCCACGCAAAATTAAGCTTTTCCCCTTTCACGACAAAACGGATCGCCCTTCGGGAAGTCCCGAAGGAAGTCCGCATGCAAACAATCCTGCAAAGCATTCTACGCTTTAGGAGCGACATTCTAAAAGAAAAATATCTGACGTTTTCTTCGTCAGATATTCTAATTGGATTATTTTCAGTAATTTACTTTCGTGGGAGCAGACGGATTCGAACCGCCGACCCTCTGCTTGTAAGGCAGATGCTCTGAACCAACTGAGCTATGCTCCCGGAACTCCCGCAGGGAAATCGGGAGTGCAAAGGTACTGTTTTTTAATCAATATCCAAATTTTTTCTCCCGAAGTCAACCGGAAGAAACCGGAATGTGCCACGAGAGAGCCTGTGAGGGCGGTTCTCCCGATGGAACCGGCATCTACAGGCGTTTCAGCTGCGTGCCCCGGGAAGCATTCCCCCGGAGGGATACATTCTCTCCGGCCTCCTGATACGAGCAGGTGGACGTTCCGGTCAGCTCATAGGCCAGACTTTCCGCTACGGCAATCCGGCAGGAGGAGACCCCGGAAAGCGAAACATTGCCCTGGCGGACCGGGAAGGAAACCTCCGCCTTGGCCACACCCGATGCATGGATATCCACGGAATTCCCGCGGAACTGGGCCTCCTCCGTCCGGACATAGGCTTTTGCCGTCCCGGAAAGCCGGATCACACCCTGATCAAACGTTCCGTCCACCGAACATTCCGATGCGCCGGAGCCAACGATATCCAGTTTGCGTACCGATGCGGTCACCTTCATTTTCGCCGCACCGGAAAGATTGAACTCACTGCTGCTGAAATCGCCGCCGAAATCCGCTGACAGCGAAGCGGCGCCACTGCATTCCACCTCACATTTCCGGGTCCCCGCGACACGCAGGCCGGAAACCTTGGCAGCTCCGCTCAGCTGGATGGAAAACGGATCCGCGCCCACATTGAAGACTCCTTCGGAGTGAACTTTCACCGCCTCGGACACCTCCAGACGATGCAGCGCAGGCAGGGTGATCCATACCTTCATCTGCTCACGGTCTTCCGCGATCCGGGGCTGCAACTTCACCGGGACACGGTCCAGCCCGATCGCCAGAATCTGATCGGCACACCGGACCCGGAGGTACTCCTCCAGATATTCCGGAACCTGTACCGCAACCTGCCAGGACTCTCCCTGACAAAGTTCCACCTGGAATGCATGGGACAGCGTAACGACCGTAAACTGCTGGAAATCATACCGCCGATTAACCAGGTTGACGGACGGCTCCGCTGCGCCGTCCTTTTCCTGTGCCCCGACAGGGATTCCCGTAGCCAGAAGAAGCGCCGCACAAGCGGCAAGAAAATGTAACTTTCTCATGATAACTATTCTACAATAACTTTACTTCCAAAACCTCCATTCGCCCGGTAATGGGGTGCATAGAGGGATTCAATCTGCACGACCGGCGCCGAGAATGTCCCGGTCTGCGTCACAAAGAACTCTTCCGAAACCGTCGATTTTTCCTCCGGATAAACATCAAAATAATACTCCGTACAGGAAGGCTTCACGTTCCGGTATCCCTGCGGCTGGAACGAGAAGTAAGTTCCTACCCGCAGCGGCCGGATTCCCCATCCGTACATGCCGGACAGCTGCCGGACCGGCCGGAGCGCCGCCTCGCGGGGCGCCGTCAGCCGCACGAAACTGCGGTTCTCGGCATTCCAGATCTCATATTCCGCCCGGATCCGGTCGCCGCGCTTCAGCACGGTGCCCGGCTGGATCTCCTGGACAGAAACCGTTTCCTCTTCCGAGGATGCCAGCCGGAAGAAGCGGCGGCGGACAGTAAACCCATTCCCGGCCGCCTTGATCTCCTCGAACGGCTTCTCATAAGTCTGTGTCATCACCAGCACCGACGTCGCTTTCACGGCATCGGAGCCGTTGAGCACCGAGTGGATGGCATCCACAAAGGCCGGTTCTTCATCCCAATGCTGCGTCTCTTTCTGGAGCATCAGCCAGATCCGCACCGCATCTGCCGTAGAAACGGCACGGGAAACAGCCTCATCTCCCGGAGCAGCATACCGGACATAGTCGGCAAGCAGGTCGCACAGGAGCGAATGGGCATAGGCTTCATTCTCCAACAGCCCGCGGAAAGGCATCACGGCATTGGGATAATACATCCCTCCATCCCGGTGAGGCACAGCATATTCCAGCAGCGAACGCACATCGTCCCCCAGGGAAGACAGCACCTTGCTGCGGGTACCCAGCGTAACGCCCCAAGCCTTGGCCAGGGCGGTGCCGGCCTCTTCCGCCGCCAGATTGTAAAGCGTCCCGAGCCGCCGGGCCTTGGCCAGGATCTGGCCGGACAATCCCCGGACTTTCGCCGGCACGAGATATTCATTCACCGCCTTCTTGAATTCCTTCATCCGCTTTTGGAATACGACGGGATTCCCGCTGCCCGAAACCGAGAACGGAACCGATGGATAGAAAGAGCGTACATACAGGTACTGTTCCATCGAAAGGCCGCCGCACCAGACCGGTCGTTCTACAGAGAAGTAGTTGTCATCCAAATATTTAACTGCGCTTTCCGGAGAGAACTGCGACAATAAATCCTGCTCCGGACGGGGCCCGGCAGCCATCTTGGCCAGGCGCTCCAGGACCACGGCCGTCAAAATGGGAGAGGACTGCATCCCCTCGAACCAGCCATATCCGCCGTCGGCATTGTGGCAGGACAGAATCTTCTTCACCAGCTGCGCATCCGTCAGTCCGCCGTCGGCAGGCACGTAGGCCTTTCCGGTGAGTTCCGCGGCCAACAGCCTGACATACAGCGCCTCCGTCAGCGAGAGGACGTCCATGGAAGCCGGATTCACCTTGTCCGGAATCGCGTCCTTCACCATATCCAGGATGCTGATTTCCTTGTATTCCGCCCCATAGCCGGACGTATTCACAAAAGCAGCCCGCAGCCGCTTCACCAGCGCCTCCTTGTCCATGCCGGCCAGCAGGACGGCAGCGTGCGACTCGGTGACTTGCTGGCGGGCTTCCCATACCGGCACCGGAACGAATACCGCATCCGAGAAGGTTTTTCCTTCGCGGTCCTTGGACGAGAAGACCACCTTCAGACCCATGTCTCCCGCATCCGGCCGTACCGGAACGCGGAACGTGCAGGGCACCTCGCCATGCGCGGGGACCCGGAGCTGTTCCGATTGTACGGAAACGGGCTGCAACTGCTTGTAATCCTTTCCGTTATAGCAATACAACGCCAAGGTCCCCTCCAAGGGTTCGTCCACGATGGACGACACGGTGGCAGACAAGGTATAGGTATCCCCGGCATACAGGTACTGCGGCTGGACCAGGGCCACCTTGGCCGGCAACGTGACCGTCAACTCACGGCGCAAGGCCCGGTTGCGCATTTGTTTATCATGTCCATAAACAGCGACATAATAGGTAGATATCTTGTCGGAAGTCCGGAAACTGAAGGACAGTCTCCCCTCCTTGTCCGAATAGAGGAAGGGCTGGAAGGTCAGGGTCGAAGCGAAATCCTCGCGGACGGTCACGTCGGCCATTTCTTCCGGAAGGGCATCGGCCATCTCCTTGCTGTCCGCCATGCTGTTCATCGCCATCGGGGCTTCCCGGGCCAACATCGTCTCTTCCACCATCTCCACCCGGGCGCCCTTTGCCATCCGGGTCTTCCCCCTTACACGGAGCCCGCCGCTGGCGCCGACCAGGACGGAAGGTGAACCGTTCCCGCTGAGTCCCGGGACCGATGAAATCCACACATTGGGGACATTAAATTGATTCAAAGACACTTCCGGCCAATGATTCGGGGCGATTTGCTCCGTGCTCTTGTCAAAGACCGCAGCCAGGCACTCGACTTCCGGCAGCGTTTTCAGCGAGAAAGTCAGCTCGGTATCCGGATAGGTCCGGTCTTCAAACACCGTGAAATCCAGCGGAAGGTCCAGGGTGTGCCGATGGCGGCGGAACACCTTTTCATACGTGTGGGAACTTCCGTCCTTGAAATAGAAGATCTGCAGGCGGACGGCATCCGGATATTCCGCCAGGTATTCGAAAGAAAGATCCTGCAACGACCCGGCCTGCCCGCGTTTCCCCTCCAGGTACAGGAGAGAAGCATGCAGCAGGGAGCGTCCCTGACCGTAGAGTTCCACGACGGCCCAGACCGGACCGCCCGCCGTTCCCGCACGCACTCGCATCTGTCCGCCGGTTTCCACCTCCTCTTCCGGAGAAAGGAACAGGTATTCTACCGGGGCATCCAGGGTCGAATCCTCAGGCAACAACTTGATTATCTGCTGGGTATATTCACGCTTGATTTCCCGGTCATGGTAGCGGTCCGCCAAGGAGGCGACGGCCTTGAAGACATACAGGCCAGACGGGCAGGCCGACAAGTCGACCTCGAACGGAACACCCGAGAGGGCCTTCCCCTTCTGCAGGAGAGTCCCGTTCTCGGCGGAGAGCGTCCAATCGGACTCCAGCGGAACCGTTCCGCCGTCATTGCCGTATACACGGACCGTCAGCCGTGCCGCGGTTTCCTGCAGGATGGCCGTGGAAACCGAATACTGCTTCCGCCAGTATTTTTCTTCCGGAGCCGGATCCAGCAGGGAGAAGTCGCCGGAAACGGCATTCTCCACCTGCACGTCCATGTTCAGCTGCGTACCGACCCAGATTCCCCGGTTATACCCTTGGGTCTCACCCGTTTCATCCATCACGGTCACCTCGACATTGCAGTATTCCCAATCCGGGGCCGGATCCGTTGCAAATTGCAGGGAGAATGATCCGTCCGAAGCGGGGGAAACCGTTCCCTCTCCCAGGACCTTGTCCTGATAAGTCGCTCTGAAAGAAACTTTTGCAGAGGTCAAGGCATGGCCGGAATAACTGGTCACATGCCCGGAAAGGGTCACCGTATCTCCCGGAATATACATCTTTTCCACCTTGTCGAAGGAAACCTCGAACGTAGGCAGGACAAACTCGTCCACCCGCAGCGAACGGCTCCCCCGCCAACCATCTCCCGAAAGGTCGATGGAAAACATCCCGTTCCGGAGCCCGGTCGGAATGGCGAACTCGCCGGCGACCGATCCCCATGCGTTTGTCTTGAGGTCCAGGGAAGAAACCTTGTTCCCTTCGGCGTCAAAGAGCGTCACCCGGACCGGTACCCCTTCCTTGGCAGGCGCGACCTGGTCGACCATGTCTCCCTGATACAGAACGCCTTTGAAATGCACGGTCTCGCCGGGGTTGTATGCCCCCTTGTCCAGATACAGGTTGCATCTCTCTCCGGAGAAACGGCGCAGCGGGGCTTCCAAGATCTCGCCTACATACAGTTCCTGGCTCTTCCGAAGCCGCCCGTCCGGTCCCTTCCACGTGGCGGAAAGGGCATAGGATCCCTCCCCGGTCATATTCGAGGCAATATTTTTGGGAAGCGGCGTAAACCCTTCTCCCAACGCTACTTTCCGTGCAGATGCCACTTCTTTCCCATTCTTGGTCAGGATCAGGTCCGCCCGTGAGAGCGGTTCACCCGTCATGTAATCTGTGACATACACGCCGCGCCCGGTACTGATTTCGCGCTCGGCCAGCGACAAAGTGAAGCGGCGGAAACCCGCCTGGTCGATCAGTTTCCCGTTTTTAGCCGATACGACATATTCGCCGTCATCCAGGACCGGAAGAAGGGTCTGCAGCGTATCCGTCACATAAAAACTGCGTGCGGAATTATTCAGCTTCCGGGTAAGCAACGGCTTTTTCGTCCCCTCGCGGTACAACTCGACCGTTGCTCCCGGCAGGTTCTGCAACAGGACGCGGACCGTATCCTCCTCCACCTGGACGGAAACCGAAGTCTCTGTCAATTGGTCCGTTAACCGGGAAGCATGGTAGGCTCCCATGGCAATGCGCTTTTCCTCGCCGGTAAGGGCCGCACGCCTGCGCTCGCAATCCAACACGGCGTCATAGAGGGCCCGGTATTCCGCCGACGGCGCATGGACACGGTCCAGGGAATCTTTCCGCATCTGCAGGAGCGCTCCTTCGGCATAGAAGGAAATACCCCGCCCGGCATAGCGCTGTTTCACCTCCTGCAAG
>CADBPH010000355.1 GCA_902796455.1 uncultured Bacteroidia bacterium | reverse complement strand
GTTTGAGCTGGTCGAGCCCGTGAAGCTGCTCTATAAGGATGAAGTCCGTGTCGTCGGCAAAGCCCTCGGCCTGCCGGACGGGATGGTCTACCGCCAGCCTTTCCCCGGCCCCGGCCTGGGCGTCCGCTGCACGGGTGCCATCACCCGCGACCGGCTCGAGGCCCTGCGTGAGAGCGATGCCATCCTGCGCGAGGAATTCGCCAAGAGCGGCCTGGAGGGCAAGGTTTGGCAGTACTTCACGATTGTTCCGGACTACAAGTCTACGGGCGTCAAAGAGGGTCGCCGCAGCTGGGACTGGCCGGTCATCATCCGTGCCGTCAACACCCGCGATGCCATGACCGCAACCATCGAGGAGATTCCCTACGAGTTGCTGCACCACATCACCAAGCGGATCATCACGGAGGTTCCGGGCGTCAATCGTGTCCTATACGATCTCACGCCGAAGCCGACCGGTACGATTGAATGGGAATAAGATTTATCGGATAACGATGCGTTCGATGCGCCGCGGGACGCTGGTAAGGATTTCATAAGGGATGGTTCCCAGGATATCCGCCAGCTCCCCGACCGTCGGATCCTCCCCGAAAACAGTTACGGTATCCCCGGGTTTTACATCGACCCCGGTTACATCCAGCATGCACATATCCATGCAGATATTTCCGATGGTCGGAACCCGTTTCCCGTTCACCGAGAAAGATGCGCGGCCGCATCCCAGATGGCGGTCGATTCCGTCGGCATAGCCGACCGGAATGGTTGCCGTGACGGTTCCTTCCGGGGCGACATGCCCATGACGGCCGTACCCGATGGTTCCGTCCTCTTCCTTTAAGGTCTTTACCTGCAGCACCTTGCACTTCAGCGAGGCGACCGGGGCCAATTTCACGCCGGGCAAAGCGCTGATGCCGTAAATCCCGATTCCGAGACGGACCATGTCAAACTGGTACTGCGGGAAGCGTTCGATGCCGGCCGAATTCAAGATATGGAACATGGGCTTGTAACCGATGGCGGCAGCCACCGTTTCCGCATTGCGGCGGAACATGCCGATCTGCCCCAGGGTGAACGCATCCTCCGCCGGATCTTCAGAAGCAGCCAGATGGGAATACAAGGACTTCACCCGGACGGCATCTGTCCCCGCAAGGAAATCGGTCAAGTCCTTCAGTTCGGAGGTCATGAATCCCAGCCGGTGCATTCCCGTATCCAACTTCACATGGATCGGGAAATCCTTGATGCCGCGGCGCTCCAACACCTGGCAGAGCGCCTTCAGCGCATACAGGTTCGGAATTCCGGGTTCCAGCTTGTAATCGATGATTTCTTCGAAGAAATCGGTCCCGCTCGTCAGGACAAGGATGGGAAGACTGATACCGGCACGGCGCAACTCGACCCCTTCTACGGGATAGGCGACGGCCAGATAGTCCGCGCCCGCACGCTGCATCATGGCAGCAAACTCCACTGCACCATGGCCATAAGCATTGGCTTTCACCAACACCAACAGCTTGGTCGACGGCTCCAGCCGGGACCGGAAATACCGGTAATTCGACAGGCAGGCCGGGAGAGAAAGCTCCAACCGTGAAAAATCATCTTGTCTGTTCATCGTCTCTGACGCTTCAGTTCAGAAATACAAATTTACGGATTTTTCCGGAATCCCCGTGGGAAAAATCCGCGAACTTGACGGGCGGCCTGCCAAAATTGCATTTCTGACAGATAGGCCTTATATTTGTTGGAATGTCTCACGTGAAAATGAAAAGATGATGAGTACAGCCCTTATCTGGATGATCATGATCGGCGTCATGATCGGAAGTTACATCGTGCAAAGCACCTTGCAGAGCCGTTTCGAGAAATACTCCCAAATCCCGACCCCCACCGGCATGACCGGCGCCGAAGTCGCCATGAAAATGCTGCGTGACAACGGGATTACCGATGTCCAAGTGGTCAGCACCCCCGGCGCCCTGACCGACCATTACAACCCCCAGACCAAGACTGTCAACCTGAGCCAGTCCGTTTACGGGCAGCGGTCGATTGCCGCAGCTGCCGTCGCCGCACACGAATGCGGCCATGTCCTGCAGCACGCACAGGGATACGCCCCGCTGAAAATGCGTACGGCACTGGTTCCCGTAGTCACTTTCTCCAACCGCACGGTCCAGTGGGTCCTGCTCGCCGGCGTCCTGATGGTCAATGTTTTCCCGCAGGTTCTCTGGCTGGGCATCGCACTTTTTGCCATGTCCACCCTGTTCAGTGTCATCACCCTTCCCGTGGAGATCAATGCCAGCCAGCGCGCGGTCGCATGGCTCTCGGCAGCCGGTATCACGGATGAGTCCACCCGGCCGATGGCCGTGGACGCCCTCAAATGGGCCGCATATACGTACGTGATTGCTGCTGTCGGCTCGCTCGCCACGCTGTTCTACTACATTTCCATGGCGAGCAACCGCAGGTAACGTTCCCGGTTACAGCAACATCCCTTTCCGGACCGCAGCCGCGGCCCCTTCTCCGGCGATGACCTCCAGGACCGCCAGTGCGAAGTCGATGGCGAAAGCCGGTCCCCGTCCGGTGACCAGGTTCCCGCATACAACGGCCGGAGCCTGGACATATTCTGCACCCCGGGCAGAAGGCGCCTCCTCGAACCCGTCATAGCAGGTGAAACGCCGCCCGGCCAAATCCGGCAACTGGCTCACGACCAAACCGGGAGCCGCACAGATAGCCGCAACGACGCCGCCAGCCTTGTCATGTTCAACCATCCTGTCAATCAGTTCCTTATTGGCAGCCAGATGGGCAGCGCCCGGCATGCCGCCTGGGAAAATCATGGCATCCGCAGGGCCGGTTTCCCCTGCCGGACCGGCAACCAGATCCGCAAATGACAAGTCGGCCGTCACGACGATCCCATGCGCACCGGTGACCCGTAGCGAACCCATGATAGAAACCATTTTCACGTCCACGCCTCCCCGGCGCAGGATATCCACCGTAGCCAGGGCCTCGATCTCTTCGAAGCCGTCGGCCAGAAACAGATTTACACCTTTCATATACCTT
>CADBPH010000354.1 GCA_902796455.1 uncultured Bacteroidia bacterium | reverse complement strand
GGCATGAGATGTTATGCAGGCCGAGGGCCTCGAAGTTGCGGGGTGCCCAGCGGGCGAGCAGGGGGTCCCGTTCATTGTAGCGGACCTGCCGGAAGACGCGGGCGAAGGCGGCCGAGTCTACACCGAGTCCGCCGGTAAGGTCGGCCAGCAAGTCGGGCGTCTTTCCGTCTGCGGAAACAATCCTGCCGGCCGTTTCCGCCTTGTAGCGGGCTGTATCTTCGCTGCTGCACTGCTGCGTGCAGAGGTCTGTCGGATAGACGGTTCCGGTGGCTTCCCACCAGGAAGGCAATTTCTTGCGGATGCGGCTCCGTGCGCGGATGGTCCTGACAGCCAGGTCCATGTCGATGTCGGGCCACCGCTGCCGAGCCAAGAGGAGCCGGGCGGGGTCTTCGTCTGCATGTTGCAGGATGAACTGGGTGAATCTGTCTGTCATTTGCGCCCAAAAATACGCATTATCCGGCAAAAAAACGTAAATTCGCGGGGTAGATTAGAATTTGACAGCAAATGGCACAAGATTACAGGGCCGTTGCCCAGCAGTGGCTGGACGGCGATTTCGATCCCATGACGAAGGGACAGATCATTGAATTGCGGAATGAGGACCCGGCCGGGTTCGAGGATGCGTTTTACCGGAACCTGGAATTCGGGACCGGCGGCCTCCGCGGAATCATGGGCGTGGGGACGAACCGGATGAATAAATACACGGTCGGCATGGCCACCCAGGGCCTGGCGAATTATATCCTCTCCCATGTGGAGGATACGGACATCCGTGTCTGTATTTCGTACGACAGCCGGAACAACAGCAAGCAGTTTGCCCGGATCACGGCGGATGTGTTGTCCGCCAATGGGATCCATGTTTATCTGTTTGACAATATCCGTCCGATTCCGCTGCTGAGCTATGCGGTCCGGGCCAAGGGGGCGACGGCCGGCGTGATGATCACGGCGTCCCACAATCCGAAGGAATACAACGGTTACAAGGTTTTCTGGAGCGACGGCGCGCAGATCACTTCGCCGGTGGACAAGGACATCGTTGCCGAGGTGGCGAAAATCACGGATCCCGGTCAGGTGAAGTTTTCCCCGGGTGAGACTTGCGGAGAGATTGAATTGATGGGCAAGGAGATGGACGAGGCTTACATGCAGGATGTCCTGACGCTGATGCTGTCTCCGCTCGCGCGGACCCGCCATGCGGACATGAAGATTGTCTACACGCCGCTTCACGGTTGCGGGGTGCGGATTGTTCCCGAATGTCTGAACCGCTTGGGATTCAAGAATATCTATCATATTCCCGAGCAGGATGTGAGCGACGGGAACTTCCCGACGGTGGTTTCTCCCAATCCGGAGGAGCCGGCGGCCATGAAGATGGCGCTGGCCAAGGCGGATGAAGTCAGCGCGGACCTGGTCATGGCGACCGATCCGGACGCGGACCGGATGGGCATTGCCGTCCGTGACGATGCCGGCCGGATGGTCCAGTTCAATGGTAACCAGACGGCTGCGATGCTGACCTATTACATCCTGACCCGGTGGCAGGAGCTGGGTAAACTGGACGGCCGGCAGTATGTGGTGAAGACCATCGTTACGACCGAATTGATCGCGCAGATTGCGGCGCATTTCGGGGTGAAGTGCTACAATGTCCTGACGGGGTTCAAATACATTGCCGACGTGGTGCGGCGCAACGAAGGTTCCGCGGAATTCATCTGCGGCGGCGAGGAGAGTTTCGGGTTCAATGTGGGCGAATTCGTCCGCGACAAGGATGCGCCGATTTCATGCTGCATGGTTGCCGAATGTGCAGCCTGGGCGGCTGAGCAGGGGATGACACTGTATCAGTTGATGCAGCGGATTTACAAGGAGTTCGGATACCGCAAAGAGGGCTTGACTTCGCTCGTCCGCAAGGGAAAGAGCGGGGCGGAGGAAATCCAGCAGATCATGGCGGACATGCGCCGGAATCCGCCGGTGGAACTGGCCGGTTCGAAGGTGACCCGCGTGATCGATTACAATGAGCCGGAGAAGACCGGACTGCCGAAATCCAATGTGCTGCAGTTCTTTGACGAAGCCGGAGATGTGGTGTCCGTGCGCCCTTCCGGAACCGAGCCGAAGATCAAGTTCTATTTCGGTGCGGCCGGCGATGACGCCGACGCCAAGATCGGGTTGCTGCGCGACCAATTCGTGCAGTAGGCTTTCAGGCCGCAGTCTCCGCATTTCGGATTCCGCGCCGTACAGACATATCGTCCGTGGAGGATGAGCCAATGATGCGCCCTGGCCCTGTCGGCCGGGGCGAAATATTTCTCCAGGTCGGTTTCGACGGCATGCGGGGTCTTTCCGTCGGAGAGCCCGATGCGGTGGGAAACCCGGAAGACATGGGTGTCGACGGCAATGACCGGCTGGTCATAGACGATGGAGGCGATGACATTGGCGGTTTTGCGGCCGACGCCGGGCAGGGTCATCAGGGCGTCTATGTCGGACGGGACCTCCGAGCCGAAGTCGGCGACCAGTTTTTTCGCCATGTCAATCAGGTGCTGCGTCTTGCTGTTGGGATAGGAGATGCTTTTGATGAAGGGATATACTTCATCGAAAGAGGCTTCCGCCAGGGATTCGGGGGTGGGGAAGCGCTCGAAAAGGGGCGGGACGGTCATGTTGACCCGTTTGTCCGTGCATTGGGCGGACAGGATGACGGCAATCAGCAGCTGGAAAGGATTGGTGTAGTGCAGCTCCGTCTGCGGAGCAGGCATGTTCTCTGAAAACCAGGCTGTTACTGCGGCGAATCGCTCTTTTTTTGTCATGGCGGCTCAGATGGTCAGGGCGAGGTCGATGACCTCGTCGTCTTTCTGGAGGATGCAGGTTTCGTCTTTGCAGACCATGACCCGTCCCCGGTATTTTTCGAAGATCGCCCGGTTGTGGGTGACCATGATGATGGCCGTGCCTTCCTGGTTGATGCTGCGGAGCAGCCGCATGATGCCGTCGGCCGTCTCGAGGTCGAGGTTGCCGGTCGGTTCATCCGCAATGATGATCGCTGGGCGGTTCAGCAGGGCGCGGGCGATGGCGATGCGCTGTTGTTCGCCGCCGGAGAGCTGATGGGGGCGCTTGTGGGCCTTTCCGCCCATGCCGACATCCTCCAGTACCTCTTTGATGCGTTCCTGGATGGCATCGGCGTCTTTCCATCCGGTGGCCCGCAGGACGAAGGACAGGTTGTCTTCCACGGTGCGGTCGGTCAGCAACTGGAAATCCTGGAACACCACGCCGATTTTCCGGCGCAGGAAGGGAATTTCTTTTTCCCGGATCGTGGTCAGGTCGAATCCGCATACGGACCCTTTTCCGCCGCCGAGGGGATGCTCGGCAATCATGGTACGGATCAGGGAGGTTTTGCCGGTCCCGACTTTCCCGACGATATAGACGAAATCGCCCGGATTCACTTCCATGTTCAGGCCGTAAATGACGGTGTCTTCGCCATTGGTGATGTCGGCCGCCTCGAATGTGACCAACGGACGGACAGCCGCGGAGGGGGTAAGGGTGTCTTCCATGCAAAAAAGGGATTGGAATGGCTCAATTATTGAGGCACAACATACAAATATACGAGTTTTTTTGGCTAAATTTGTAGAAATTTAAAGGAACATGAGCAAGAAGTTTTTTGCGGCTGCCGCTGCGGCCCTGATGGTGCTTTCGGCCGGGGTTCCCGCGTTCGCCCAGACCGTGGGCGGCGCAGTCCGCGACAATGCCGGAGGGCAGGTCCGCCAGGGGGTGGAGTTTTTCGAGAAAGGCATGTATTCCCGGGCACGGGCGCTGTTTGACGGCGTGTCCGACAAAGATGCGTTCAGCGAGGGAATGTCGACGCTGTGCTCGGTATACCTGAAGGAACCCGGATATGAGAAACGGATCGGAGAATATGCTTCCCGCTATCCCTTCTCGGGATTGCTGCCTTCCGTCCGGTTCCGCTACGGACTGAACCTGTTCGATGAAGAAGATTTCGAAGGGGCGCTCGAGCAGTTCTCTTCCTTCCGCGAGGAGCGGATTTCCGAAGCGGAGAAAGCGGAATTCTTGTTCAAGAAGGCGTATTGCCAGTTTGAAACCGGGAATGCCGACCGGGCCCTCTCCGGTTTCGCGAAGGTGGATGCCCTGCCGCTCAATGACTTCACGGCACCGGCCCGCTATACCTCGGGCATGATCTGTTATGAAAACGGGTTCTTCAAGGATGCGCTGGGCTGGTTCGAACAGTCGGTCAAGGATCCCCGTTTCGAGGAGATTTCGACTTATTACATCGCGGAGTGCCGCTTCATGCTGAAGGATTATGCCTATGTGTCTTCCAAGGGCCCCGGCCTGTATGCCAAGGTCCCCGACGAACGGAAGGCGCATCTGGCCCGGATGATCTCGGAATCCTTCCTCCTGCAAGGAGATGCGGCCAGCGCCAAGGAGTATTACGACAAGATCGGCGCCGGTGATGCCAAGGGACGCGGGGATTATTTCTATGCGGGGTCCCTGCTGTATGCCCTCGACGATTACCAGGGGGCGATCGACAATTACAGCAAGATGACGGACCGGTCCGATTCGCTCGGCCAGGTGGCCAATTACCAGATGGGCTTCAGCTATATCCAGACGAAGAACAAGGTGGCCGCCATGCAGGCTTTCAAGGATGCGGCGGGCGTGGCCTTCGATAAGCAGATGCAGGAAGATGCCTATTACAACTGGGCGAAGCTTTCTTTCGACCTGAACAATGACGGGTCTGTCTTCGAGAATTACATCGGCAAGTACGGGAAAGGAGGCCGCGGAGACCAGATTTACAGCTACATGGCCCTGGCCGCCCTGTACAACCACGATTATGCCGGTGCGGTCGCGGCGTATGACAATATCGATGTGTTGGATCCGAATATGCGGAACAACTACATGAAGGCCAATTATCTGCGTGCCAATCAGTTGATTGAAAGCGGTTCCTGGCGGAGCGCCGCTCCGTGCCTGAAGGCGGCGGCTTACTATGCGGACCGGCATTCGGGATTCAACCAGTTGGCCCGCTACTGGCTGGCGGAGTCGTATTATCGTGACGACCAGTTCGCCCAGGCCCGTGCCCTGTACAGCGACCTGTACAACATTTCCGCCCTGGACGGTAAGGCGGAAGGGAAAATGATCCCCCTCAATATCGCTTACTGCTATTTCAAGGAGGGAAATTATGACCTTGCAGTCAAGTGGTTCGATGAGTATCTGAAGTCCGGGGACAAGACGGCCCGCAAGGACGCCATGGTCCGCAAGGGGGACTGTGCTTTCGT
>CADBPH010000353.1 GCA_902796455.1 uncultured Bacteroidia bacterium | reverse complement strand
TACGGGATGGTCCTGGTCCAGGGAAACGACGGCAGTTACACGATCAAAAATGCCAAGGCTTACGAAGCCCTGATCGGTGATCCGTACCGGCTCCCGAAGGCACTTGTCCCCTATACCGCAACGGTGAAGGCTTACGACAAGGCCGCCATGAAGACCGTCGCTGTGGAAACCCATATCTATAAGAAAGGCGCGGGCGGGAAAAAGCTTCCCCTGCTGGTATACCGGTCGGGGCAAAGCAACTCTCCCGTCGTGTTCCTCATTCATGGAGGCGCTTGGGTTGCAGGAAGTTACAAAGCAGCATCCTATTTCTGCAAAACCCTTGCGGGCAAATACGGTATCACGGTCGTCAGCATCGAGTACTCGTTTGCCAACGAACCCGGAGTGCGGATGGAAGACACAGTCCAGGACTGCTATGACGCTGTGGAATATGTGCTTTCCAGGGCTGAAGCGTTCGGCATCGACCCCGAACGGGTGGGATTCGTCGGAAGTTCCGCCGGCGGACATCTCTCGGCCTGCTGCGCCATGCATTTTCCGCAGACCAAGGCCTATGCAGGCTGGTATGGAGCCTATGATCTGCACTACTCAATGAGCTTTTACGCCCACGAGTCAGACGTCAGTCGGCGCCAGCGCTACGACGTGTTCCTGAACGGATGGGCACCGGATTATATCGACCGCTTCTCCCCCGTTAAAATCGCAGCGTCCAAAAGTGGCCTGTCTTACAAGGTGATCCTGTTCACCGGCACGGCCGATATCACCATCGGCCCGGACAATGCGCGCCGCTACCGGGAAGCCCTTTCAGGAGCGGGGATCAAGCATATCAAGGTCGTGACATACAAGAATGTCACCCACTCCATCGGCGGATCCTATGCAGCCAATGACATGTTTTCCAGAACGATGCAATTGTTTGTCAAAACCTTGTAATTGATTTTGTATGATGAATGGTTTTATGAAAAGAATTCTTATTGCGGCTGCCCTGCTCGCCGCCGTGCCTACTGTCGCGGGTAACCGCGTTACCGATATTCCCGCTCCGCAGACAGCCGGGCAGGATCAGTATCGGGAACACCTCAAGAACATGTATGCCGGCGCCGGAATGAAATACGCATTTGACCGGCAGAAACCCGCCCGCTGGCAAAAATGGCAGAAGCAACTCCGCGCCGAACTCGCCCGGACGCTCGGACTCGACGTGATTGAAAAGGCTTGTGCCGGATTCAAGCCCACAGCCCGACAGACCGGCAGTGAAGACCTCGGCTGGTGCACCCGGGAGCGCTGGGAAATCCGCACCGAGCCGGACATCCTCCTGCCCATCGTCATCATGCGTCCAAAGGACCTGGAGGGGAAGAAAGTCCCCCTGATGATCACGCCCCATGGCCATGGGAAAAACACCGAATCCTATGCCGGCGTATACCTGAGTGAGAAGGAACGCATCGAAGGGGAAGAGGGGGAACGGAATGTCGCCGTCCAGGCAGCCCGCCACGGATTTATCGCCATCGCCCCCACAGCCCGCGGTTTCGGAAAAACCCGCAATCAAAAGGACCTGGAGGCCGACAAGACCAGTTCCTGCCAGGACCTGATGCTCCGGGACGCCCTCGTCGGCCGGACACCTGTCGGCGACCGGGTCTGGGATATCATGAAAATCATCGACTGGGCCCTGGAAAACCTTCCCGTGGACGGGAAGAACATCATTGTCTCCGGGAATTCCGGCGGCGGCACGGCGACTTTTTATGCAGGAGCCATGGACACCCGCATCTCGCAGTCCCTGCCGGCCTCAGCTTTCTGCGGCTATGAAGAAAGCATCGGACTGATCGTGCACTGCGCCTGCAACTATGTCCCCGGGGTCATGCGTCTCGGAGACATGGGCGATCTCGCCGGCCTGACTGCCCCGCGTGCCTTCTGTGCCATCAACGGGGTCAAGGACAACATCTTCCCGATCGAAGGTGCACGCCGCACTTTCGAAACCGTCCGGAAGGTCTACGAAGCGGCAGGCGTTCCCGAGAATTGCGCGCTTTACGAAGGCCCCGAAGGGCACCGGTATTACAAGGACGGCGCTTGGGACTTCATTCTCAGCCACTTGAAATAGCCTGGCAAGCAGGGCCTTTGCGCCCTCTACCGGGCCACTTTCTCTTCTCGTTCGCCGAGGATCTGACGGACAAGAAGGGGCTCGTTGGTCGTAATGCAATCGAGCCCGAGGGCAATCATTTCCCGGATATCCTCCTCTTTGTTCACGACCCAGGCATTGACCGTCATCCCCAATTC
>CADBPH010000352.1 GCA_902796455.1 uncultured Bacteroidia bacterium | reverse complement strand
GGACGACAATCCGGGTCCGCGACGAGAGAGAGAACCCGCAGGACACGCAATTGACCTCGCAAAAGCCGCATTCGATGCACTTGTTGATCTGCCGATAGGCTCCGGCCATGTCGGCATCCCGGGGAGAAAGGACCGGAAGTTCCTTGAAATCTTTCAAATAGCACTGCGGATCGGTATTAAAGATGACGCCCGGATTCAAAATCCCTCTGGGGTCGAAGATCTGCTTGACCCGCTGCATGACGGCGAAAGCTTCGCTCCCCCATTCCCGTTCCACGAAGGGCGCCATGTTCCGCCCGGTCCCATGCTCCGCCTTGAGGGATCCGTCGTATTTATCCACCACCAGATCGACCACGTCCCGGATCATCGCATCGTAACGCGCGATTTCTTCAGGGGTATCAAATCCTTGGTTGATAATGAAATGAAAATTGCCCGCCAAGGCATGGCCGTAAATACAGGAATCCGCATAGCCATGACGCTGGAGCAGGTCGCTCAGGTCCGCCGTTGCCTCCGGCAGGGATTCCAGCGGGAAAGCGACATCTTCGATCAGGCACGTCGTCCCTTCTTTCCGCATGCCGCCCACCGTCGGGAAAATCCCGGCTCGGATGGCCCAGTAACGGGCGGCTTCCGTCGGATCCGATGTGAAACGGACATCGACCCCAAAGGGTTCCAGCGCCTTTGTAATCTGCGCAACCTGCTCAGACAGTTTTTCTTCCGAATCCGCCTGGGTCTCGCAGAGCAGGGCGGTCAATCCCGGACATTCCGGAGTCAGATGCGGATCGTTCACCGAGGCCAAGGACCGGGGATCCAGCATTTCGGCGGCCGAAACGGCCAGGGACCGAATCGGCAAGACCGCCCGCGCCGCTGTCACGATATCCGGGAAATATATCATGGCACTCGCCTTGTAAGGCGCCACGGGAAGGGTCGCCATCGTTACCTCGGAAATGAAAGCAAGGGTCCCCTCGGAACCGACGGTCAGATGGGTCAGGATTTCGAACGGATCCTCATAAGCCACCAGCGGACGCAGGTTCAGTCCCGTTACATTCTTGATCCGGTATTTCGCCCGGATCCTGTCGGAAAGTTCTTTATTCTCAATTACTTCTTTGCGCAAAGACGCTATGGCCTCCAACACCTCCGGATGCTTGTTCCGGAAAGCCTCCCGGGATTCTTCCGAACCCGTATCGAGAATCGTTCCGTCCGAAAGGACCAGCCGGATGCTGCGGAGCAGGACATCGGAATTGGCATGGATCCCGCAGCTCATACCCGAGGCGTTATTGGCCACGATCCCGCCCACCATGCAACTGCCGATGGAGGCAGGATCCGGACCGAACTGACGCCCGAACCGGCTGAGGAAGCGGTTCACTTTCCCGCCCGTCAGCCCCGGCTGCAGCGTCACCGTCGTATCCTCATTATACCGCCGGAAATCCCAGTCCTTCCCGGCAACCAGCAGGACACTGTCGGAAATGGACTGGCCGGAAAGGGCCGTCCCCGCAGCCCGGAATGTGACCGGAATACCCAGGCGGGAAGCCGCCTCCATGACCCGGGAAACTTCTTCTTCATTCTGTGCCAGGATAACCACTTTCGGGACCAGCCGGTACTCTCCGGCATCCGTTCCCCAGGCCAGGCGGCGCAGTTCATCGGTAAAAACCCGTTCTTTCGGCAGAAACTCCCCGACGGCACGCAAAAAATCTTTCATGACGCAATTTCTGTTATACGTCACGAATTTACAAAAAAATGGGCATCTGATTACACCCCGCCGCCTTATTTCTCCGAAGAGTTGCATACATACCGGATGCTCAGGAGCATATAGCGGCAGCGCCAACGCTACTTTCCCTTCATATATCAGGAAATCCAAACACGAAGAGGCCGACCAGGCAGGTCGGCCTCTTTATCGCTCCCAAGTGGAGCGGAGGATGCTAGAAGGCGTAGCCGATACCGAGCTTGATGTTGGAGCGATGGGACGTGGTTGCGTTGTCGCCCTTGTACAAATTCATCATGCCGTAGTCATACCCCACGGTGAACTGGAAGGCAGACACCTTGAAACCGATACCGCCACCGAGATACACGTTGAAGCGGTTGTAGTTATCGTTGTCGTAGTTGTTATACTTCTTGCTGCCGCCGCTTTCGCCGACAGAACCGGCAAGTTTCGTCGTGGAGGCAAGTCCGTACTGGGCAGTCGGGCCGGCATAGAAGTAGACATTGGTGTCACTGGCCAGGCTGATGCCATAGTTCAGATACAGGGGGACGTTGACGGCATGCTCCGTGAAGGTAGAAGAAGCGCCTACAGGAATGTTAAAGAAAGAAGCGGAAACACCGTCCTTGTTGGTAATCATGGAATAGTACACTCCGGGAGCAATGCCTAAACCGCCGGCAATCGGAATGTTGAAGGAAACGCCGGCATAGGCGCCGTTAGAATTGACGGAATCCGAACCACTGAAGCTCTGTGTAGAGTTCAAATAACCGGCATTAACGGTTGTCTGGGCAAAAGCCTGGGTACCAAGCAGCATCAGAGATGCGGCCAGAAGAATTGAAAAAATCTTTTTCATACGCTTTATATTAAGGTTTTAAATGCTTCTGCGGGGATTTATCAGCAAGAATCAAGCCACTCGAGGATTCCATGAAAAAACCGGAATCCTCGAAAAACTCGAAAGATTCCGGTCGGGTGCCCAAAGCCGGGCTCGAACCGGCACGTCTTTAAGGGACACTGGATTTTGAGTCCAGCGCGTCTACCAATTCCGCCATTCG
>CADBPH010000351.1 GCA_902796455.1 uncultured Bacteroidia bacterium | reverse complement strand
TCCCCGGACAAGTCCTTCCGGCAGTTCTTTCCTGTCGGCAAGTGTGATCGGATAATAATAGGTTTCCCCCTGCAGTTCCCCTTCGATCACCATGCGCGTTGGGGGTGCGCCGAGGTCGTCGCCGGCAGGGTTGTTCGGGTAGCAATACAGTTCCAGGTCCGGGGAGACAAGGCCCAGCCCTACGGATTGCCCGAGCTCCGCGAAAACCATTTCCGGATGCGGAAGGGAGGCAACGGCGGCCGAGTCCAGTCTTCCGGGATTCAGCAGCTCCTCCATGACGGAATGTTCCGAATCCGGGAAAGGCGGCGTGGAGGCGCTCACGTTGGTCAGGTATACTTTGACGTTTTCCAGGCTGGCTCCTTTATAGGGGCGCTCGTGGAAGTCGCAGCTGATACTGCCCAATACAATGCGGCATAGCAGGGGCTCCAGCGCGATCGGGCAGAAGCGGTCCGTACCGGCTTGCAGGGTATTCGTCCCGCTCATGACCGGCGACGCCGGGTTTTCCCGGTCGAGGCGGCACCGGATTCCTTCGAGGCTCGGGAAGGATTGGATGCGGCTCCAGGTATATTTGTCTCCGGAAGCATTGGCGAGCAGGGCCAGTCGTTTTTCTCCGCTGCGGGAATACCCGTTGACGGCCGATGCCGGACAGTTTTCAATCCGCTGGTATGCGTCGAGCCGCTGCAGGGGATCATTATTGAAAAAGAAAATGTCCAGGCTGTTCAGGCTCCCTTTGGCGCTCCGGGTCAGCTGGATTTGTACCGGGATGTCCGGATCTTCCGACGCTGTGCCTGCCATCGTGCAGCTGACAAAGGCCGGGGTGATAGAAAGCAAGATTTCCGCGAGAACCGCGGGGCGTGATAATGAGAATAGATTCCGGCCTTTGTCGTATTTGCTGCATCGTTTTTCCATGGCATGTCGCTCTGATGTCGGGAGCAAAGGTATGGCGGTGCGATTGTCGCAAACAAGGGCTTCATTTTTTTCCGGGGAAGGAATGCAGGAATCTTTAGATGATAAGATTTTTCTTAAGACCGGAGGGAAACAAAGAAAGACCTTTGTAGATGCAAAACCCCCGGGCCCTTTGAACGGGTCCGGGGGTCTTTTTCCATGCGGAGGCCGCTAACCTCCGAAGTTGTCGTACAGGATGCTTTCCGGAGCAACGCCGAGGCTGTCCAGCAGGGCGTTGACGGACGCGACCATCATCGGCGGGCCGCACATGAAGTACTTGATGTCTTCGGGTGCCTCGTGATTCTTCAAGTAGGTCTCGTTCATGACATTGTGAACGAAACCGGCCGTGTACTTGACTCCGGCTGCATCGGCAGCGGGATCCGGACGGTCCAGGGCGAGGTGGAAGTGGAAGTTCGGGAATTCGTTTTCAATTTCCGCGAAATCTTCCAGGTAGAAGGCCTCTACCAGGCTGCGTGCGCCGTAGAAGAAATGGACTTCCCGTTTGGTGCGGAGCGTCTTGAACAGGTGCATGATGTGGCTGCGGAGCGGGGCCATGCCGGCGCCGCCGCCAACGAAGATGTATTCCTGTGAATCCGGATCGTTCTCCGGCAGGAGGAACTCTCCGTAAGGCCCTGAAATCCATACTTTGTCACCCGGTTTGCGGGTAAAGACATACGAGGAAGCGATGCCCGGAGGAACCGGCAGCATCTTGAAGACCCCGCGCGGCTGGCTCCGGTCGAACGGAGGAGTCGCGATACGGACATTCAGTTTGATCACGTTCTTTTCCGCCGGATACGAAGCCATCGAGTAGGCACGGATGGTCGGGACGGTATTCTTGGCCTTGATGCCGAAGAAGCCATATTTCTCCCAGTCCGCCCTGTAGATGTCGTCTACGTCAATGTCTGCGAAGTCTACGTCATAGGCCGGAATGTCAATCTGGATATATTCACCGGACTTGAATTCGATGTTCTCTCCTTCCGGAAGCCGGACCGTGAATTCCTTGATGAAGGTCGCCACGTTCTTGTTTGAGATGACCTCGCACTCGAGTTTCTTCACGCTGAGGGCGGATTCGGGAACGGCGATTTTGAGGTTGTCCTTGATCTTCACCTGGCAGCCCAGACGCCAGCCGTCCTTGATCTGCTTGCGGGAGAAGAAGCCGGTTTCGGTGGGCAGGATGCTTCCGCCGCCATCGAGAACCTGGACCTTGCATTGTCCGCAGTTCGCTTTACCACCGCAGGCGGAGGGGAGGAAGATCTGCTCATCGGCCAAGGTATGCAGGAGATCGCCGCCCTGGGCGACATCCAGAACCTTTTTCCCGTTGTTGATGTCGATCTGGACCGTACCGGAAGGGGTGAGTTTCGCTTTCACGAAAAGCAGGAGCGCCACGAGAATGAGCGTGACAACCACGATGGTTGCAACTGCTCCGAGAATGGTATTCATCATAGTCAAACCTCCTTTTTTACAGTGAAATACCCATGAAAGTCATCATCGCGATCGCCATCAGGCCGACCGTGATGAACGTGATGCCGAGCCCCTTGAGTGCGTCCGGGACATTGCTGTAGGACATCTTCTCGCGGATGGCCGCCAGGGAAACGATGGCCAGGAACCATCCCAGGCCGGATCCCAGGGCGTAGACGGCGGATTCACCGACATTCGCGAAATCTTTCTGCTGCATGAACAGGGAACCGCCGAGGATGGCGCAGTTCACCGCGATCAGGGGCAGGAAGATGCCGAGCGCGGAGTACAACGAGGGACTGAACTTCTCGACAACCATTTCCACAATCTGCACGATGGCGGCGATGACGGCGATGAAGAGGATGAAGCTGAGGAAGCTCAGGTCCACGCCCTCGATCAGGGCATTCGGCGCCAGGACATATTTATTGAGGAGATAGTTGATCGGAAGTGTCACCAGGAGGACGAAGATAACTGCTACACCCAGGCCGGCAGCTGTCTTCACATTCTTTGATACTGCCAGGTACGAGCACATACCCAGGAAGTATGCAAAGATCATGTTGTCAACAAATATTGACTTTACGAATAAGCTTAAATATTCCATAACCTTCAGTGTATCAAGTTATTTTTCTTGCAGGTCTTTCTGGGTGCTACGCTGGACCGAAACGATGCATCCCAGAAGGATGAGGGCGAAGGGCGGGAGAATCACCAGGTTGTTGGGGACATAACCGAGACGGCCGAGGATGTCGACACCGAAGAGGGTGCCGCTGCCCAGCAGCTCGCGGAAGAACGCTACGATCAGCAGGATCATGCCGTAACCGGCACCGTTGGCGATACCGTCCAGGAAGGAAGGCCAGGGCTTGTTGCCGAGGGCGAACGCCTCGATGCGGCCCATGACGATACAGTTGGTGATGATCAGGCCGATATAGACAGACAACTGTTTGTCAATGGCATAGGTGGCTTCGAACGACTTCAGGATCTGGTCGACGAGGATCACCATCATGGCGACGACGACGAGTTGTACGATAATCCGGACCCGTCCCGGAATGGTATTCCTCAACAGGGAGAGGATCAGGCTGGAAATACCGGTAACCACGATGACGGAAAGGGCCATGACGAGGGCGCCTTTCAGGGTGACGGTCACTGCCAGCGACGAGCAGATGCCCAGTACCAGGACGGTGATCGGGTTCCCTTTGAAGATCGGGTTGAGAATGGTTTCTTTCAATTTAGCATCCATAGTCTATTCCTCCACTGATTGATTGGCCGCTTCCTCTGCCGCACGCTTGGCGGAGATTCCGAGGAAATAATTGCTGTAAGCGCCGAGCCAGGCATCGATGGCCTTCTCCAGACCCTGGGAGGTCATGGTCGCACCGGTAATCGCATCGATCTTGTCGTCAATGACCGAGGTGCCGTCCGCATTCCTGGGAGCACCGCCCTTGACAATCTCGAAAACGCGGCTCTTGGTCAGGTCCTGCTGGTCAGCACCTTCGAAGGCGGCCTGTTCGCCGACAAACTCATGTTGGAATTCCGGATCATCCTTGATCTTGGCACCGAGGCCAGCGGTTTCGCTCTCATGGTCGAAATACGCGCCGGCGATGGTTTTGCCGTCCTGCTGGAAAGCAAGATAGCCCCAGACCGGTCCCCAGAGCCCGGCTCCATAGACGGGGACGACGGTGATTCCGTTCTTGAAAATGAACACGGGAAGCTCGGCTTCTCCCTGTCCTTTGATATTGTAATTCTGCTTCTTCAATTCGGAAGGAGAATACACTTTGTTCAGATCCAGGTCGCGGACCTTCTGGCCTTTCGTGTTGACCGTGAAGGCCTGGCTGATTTCCTGCGCATATTTTTCGAGGACAGCCTTGTTCCCCATTTTCTGGAATTCAGCCTTGGCACCGAACTGGGCGGCCGTCATCATCTGGGAGATGGTATCGGCCTTCTCGTTGGCTTCCTGTTTGCCTTTCAGGGACTGGGAAACGAAAGCAAGGACCGCTGCGACCACCACCACGATCAAGGTGGTGTAAATCACTGTGTACAGATTACTATTTGTATTCATAACTTATTGTCGTTAAGCGGTTTTTACTTTCTTGGCCCGGCGGTTGATGCTGGACGTGACGACGCAGTGGTCAATCAGCGGGGCAAAGGTGTTCATCAGCAGGATGGCCAGCATCATGCCTTCGGCATAACCCGGGTTGAACAGGCGGACGACCACGCACATGGCTCCGATCAGGAACCCGTAGATCCATTTGCCGCATTCTGTCTGGGCGGAGGTTACCGGGTCGGTCGCCATGAAGACGGTACCGAAAGCGAAACCACCGAGGACAAGCTGGTAATAAGCAGGGATATCCGTGGCTCCCAGGGCATTGGCGAGTGCGCCAATGGCAAGTGCGCCGATGACGGAAGAGCACATGATCTTCCAGCTGGCGACACCGGTCCACAGGAGGATGAAAGCGCCGATCAGAATCGCGATAAGCGAGGTTTCACCGACGGATCCGGGGATCAGGCCATAAAACAGGTCCATGAAGCTGTACTGGGCATTCAGGGCGCCCATGCCGCCGTCACCGGCAACAGCCAGCGGGGTTGCGGCCGTCACGGCATCCACGCCTTTCGGAGCATGGACCCATACGGATGAGCCGGACATGCTGCTCGGGTAGGAGAAGAACAGGAAGGCGCGGGCGAGCAGGGCGGGGTTGAGGAAATTCATTCCGGTTCCGCCGAAGACCTCTTTGCCGAAAAGCACGGCGAAGGCAACGGCGACTGCCAGCATCCACAGCGGCACGTCCACCGGGACGATCAACGGAATAAGGAAACCGGAAACAAGGTATCCCTCATTCACTTCCTCGCCGCGGATCTGGGCGGAGGCGAATTCAATGAACAGTCCGACAACATAGGAAACGACAAAGAGCGGGAGAACCTTCCAGAATCCGAACCAGAACATTTTCCAGAAGCCCCAGTCGAGTCCGTACAGGTGGGCGGACTGGTAACCGACATTGTACATGCCGAAGAGAGCGGCCGGCACGAGAGCCAGCACAACGATGATCATGACCCGCTTCAGGTCGACGGCGTCCCGCACGTGGGCACCTTTCCGGGTTACCGTTCCGGGGACGCGGAGGAAGGTGTCAAAGGCATCTACAGTCGAGTGAAGGAATCCCAATTTGCCCCCTTTTTCGAAAAGGCCGGGCTTATTTGCAGTATTTTCTTCCATAACCATAAATCCTTTATGCCATTTCTTTGATCATCAGGTCAATTCCGTCCGAAAGGATCTGCTGGATGTCGTTCTTGGAAGGATCGACATATTCGCAGAGTGCGAAGTCTTCGGGAAGGACCTCGTAAATGCCGAATTTCTCCATCTTTTCAATGTCGCCGGCCAGGCAGGCTTTGATCAGATAGACCGGGAATAAATCCATCGGAAGCACTTTTCCGTAGACATCGGAAACGACGAAGGCACGCGGCCCGCCGTTGGTGTTGGTGTCCATCGCATATTTCTTTTTCGGGCAGAGCCAGGAGAAATAAGAGCGGGAAGCGCTGAATTTGCCGAAGCGGAAAGGTTTCGCCCAACCGAGCAGTTCCCGTTCCGTTCCTTCGTGCAGGAGGGTAACCTGGTCGTCAAAGAAGCCCAGGGACCCGTTTTCGCCGAGATTCTTGCCGCTGAGGACATCTCCGCCGACGAAACGGACGTCGGCCGCGGAGTTGTCATAGAATGCGGCCAGTTCCTTCACGGGAGTTCCCGGCAGTAATTCCACATACGCCGGATTGACGGCGACAGGCCCCGTAACGGCGACCTTTCTCGTCAGGTCGAGTTTGCCCGTGAGCAAAAGGTTCCCGATGAAAGAAAGGGTCAGCAGGGAGAGGGTCCAGACGGTCTCATCCTTGCGGATGGGGTCGATGTGGCTGATCTGGACGCCGACGTTCCCGGCCGGGTGGGGTCCGGTTACAGTA
>CADBPH010000350.1 GCA_902796455.1 uncultured Bacteroidia bacterium | reverse complement strand
TCCTTTGTCATCAGTCACGTAGCTACGGCTACGCTCCTTCTTCCAAAGCCGAAACTGTCTCGAAAACTCCGCATAATAAACTTCGGCGATCATTTCAAAACAGCTTCTAAGATGGGATTGATGTAAAAAAATGGTATATTTGTAAACAGGCATACCGGAGGGGATGCGTTTTGTCGATGAGTGTGAAAGGTGTCAGATTATTCCAGGCCGTGATGCGGCCGGTCCAGAGGCTTCCCCTGGGCTTTCACTATGCTTGGGGAAGGGTTTTCGCCTTTGTCGCCCATCACCTTTTGCATTATCGCCAGCGGGAAGTCATGACGAACCTCGCCCGCAGTTTCCCGGAGAAGAAATATGCCGAATTGAATGCGGTCGCCGACCGGTTTTATCTGCATCTGGGGGACATCCTGGCCGAAGCCCTCTGGTTCGGCGGATGCAGGCGGAATCCGAAAAAACTGTCCGCGCAGCAGCTTTGCACCACCCCGGATGCTTCTGAATTGTTGCAGTCATTCCGGGAGCGGCCGTCGGTGATGTTGCTGAGTTCCCATCTGGGCAACTGGGAGCTTACGGGCGGGTTCTTCCAGTTTGTCGGCGAGGACGTTGCCGCTTCCGCCGGAATCCGTGAAGACAATGTCTGTGTCGTGTACCGGCGCTTGCACAGTGCGTTCTGGGACCAGTTCATGAAGGATAACCGTTGTGCCATGATGGGACCGGATTTCGAGGGATGTGTAGAATCAGGCAATGTTCTCCGTTATGCCCTGGAGCGGCGGGAAAAGAAAATGCTGTATATCTTCCCGACGGACCAGTTCCCCTATGGGAAGTCCGCCCGGCATGAGGTTCCTTCTTTCCTGCACCAGAAGACCTTGGCGATGACGGGGGCGGCCGCCCTGGCCTGTAAGCTGGGGATGGCGGTTTTTTATGTGGGATTTCCCCGGGGAGAGGGGCGGCAATATGTGCCGGCATTCCATAAGATTTGCGATGATGCGTCGCAGATGGCTCCGGGAGCGGTCATGGAAGCGTATTATGCCTTGTTAGAGAAGGATATCCAGCGGGATCCATCCGGTTACCTCTGGAGCCATAAACGATGGAAATAATAGAGAAAAATAGATTATCATGAAAAAAGCAATGATCATTCTGGCGGCTCTGGTGCTGGGTGCACCGGCCGTATCGGCACAGGGAACCTATGCCGGCAGCGATCCGGTCGGAACCCTTTCCTACGCCCTTCCTTCCACGGTCATCTCGTTGGAAGTAGAGGCTGTCCAGGAGCATTTTTATGCCGGACCTTATGCGAAATATGCCAAGAAGTATCTGGGTATCGATGCCCGTCAGGCCGATGAGACGGTTTCACGGGTGACCGCGGTGCGGATGACCCCCCGCGTTGAGGCGGACCAGAGCAAGCGGTTCCTGATCACTCCCGGAAAGGGCGGGGCCTCTTTCCTTGCCTTGACCGCCCAGGGACTGATTTCTACCGGAGACGGCTCGACCGAGGGGACGCAGTGGCGCTTCCCGACTTCCTCGAAAGGGGACTTCGCGGACCGTGGTGTCTCTTCGAACCTGACCAGCGAGTCGGCTACCTTATACAAGAATGTGAAGAATGAAACGGCATACAGCAAAGTGGCCGTGCAGCAGGAAATGATGGTTGAGAAACCGTTGGAGACGCGGGCCCGGGAAGCGGCGGAAATGCTTTTCAACCTCCGCAAGAAAAGGGTCCAGATTGTGACCGGTGATACGGATGCAACCTACAGCGGGGAGGCCATGGGCGCTGCGATCGCCGAAATCAGCCGGATGGAGGCCGAATACCTTTCGATGTTCATCGGATACAGCGAGTACCAGAACCAGAAGATGAACTATGATGTTGTTCCGGCCGTGGACAGCAAGAAGCAGATTTATGTCGCCTTCCGCCTTTCCGATGCGGAGGGACTGGTCCCGGCGGACAATGTTTCCGGCAAGCCGTATGTCCTGGAGCTCGTTCCGCAACCGATTACGGCCGCTCCGGCATCCCGGGGGGCTGCATCCCGGGGGACGGTGGCTTATTACCGGATCCCTGCCATCTGTACGGCGAAGCTCAGCGATGGCGTCAATGTCCTTCTGCAGAGCCGGATCCCGGTGTATCAGCTGGGCATTGAGAGTTCTTTCCCGATCAGTGAAAAATAACGCAAAAAAATACAAAGAACTATGACAATCAAAGATTTACAACCGTCAGTTGTCTGGAACAATTTTTATGGACTGACCCAGATTCCGCGTCCTTCAAAGCATGAAGGCAAGGTGCAGGAATACTTGTTGGCATGGGGAAAAGCCCACGGCGTGGAGGTTTTCCGGGACGATACCGGGAACATCATTTTCCGCAAAGGGGCGACGCCCGGCTATGAAAACCGCCGTGGCGTCATCCTGCAGGGGCACATGGACATGGTTCCGCAGAAAACAGCCGACAGCGGGCACAATTTCCTGACGGACCCGATATCTACCCAGATCGACGGGGATTGGGTAACGGCGGACCGGACAACCCTCGGTGCCGACAATGGCATCGGTGTGGCCATGGGCCTTTCTGTCCTGGAAGACAGTACGGTAGCGCACGGACCGGTCGAGGTGTTGGTGACCTATGACGAAGAAACCGGGATGACCGGGGCGAACAGCTTGAAGCCCGGTGTCCTGAAAGGGGATATCCTGATCAATCTGGACTCCGAGGAAGAAGGGGAGTTGTGCGTCGGCTGTGCCGGTGGCCTGGATGCAACGGGCGATTTCAGCTACCGTTCCTACAAGACCCCTCAGGGATATGAAGGCTATCTTCTGAAAATCAGCGGCCTCCAGGGCGGACATTCCGGTATGGACATCAGCCTTTACCGGGCCAATGCCAATCGCGTGGTGGCCCGTATCCTCCTCCCGTTGATGGAGAAATACGGCGTGAAAGTGGCTGATTTTACCGGCGGTTCCCTCCGCAATGCCATCCCGTTCGAGGCCACTGCCCATCTTCTTGTCCCTGCTGACAAGGCTGCAGCCGTGAAGGAAACGGTCCAGGCTGTCTTCGCCATGGTGAAAGCGGAATACATCGACAGTGATCCAGGCGCGAAGATGGTCTACGAAAAGGCTGAGACAGCGCCGCGTTATATCCAGGACTCTGTCATGCTCCGTGCCGTGAAAACCATCCTGGTCTGCCCTGCAGGCGTCATCCGCAT
>CADBPH010000349.1 GCA_902796455.1 uncultured Bacteroidia bacterium | reverse complement strand
GTCCCGATCGTGGGGGCGGCCTGGCTGAACCACCTGCGCCGGGAAGTGGCGGACCTTCTGTCCCGGCAGCCATGCCGGACCCGCCCGATGGGAGAAGGCCAGGCGTCCCCGGCTTCTGCCCCGGCGGAAATAACTTACCGTGAGAATGTTTCGAACCCTTTGTCCGCAGCCGTCTACCGGGAAAGCGGGGCTGTGGAGATCGGGCAGGCATACGAGCTTTCCCACCGGAGCGGGGCGGAGCTGATGCGGACCAAGTACTGCATCCGGTATGAACAGGGCATGTGCCCGAAGTATCAGGGAGGCGATGCTTCCCGGAAGTTGTTCTTGCTCAATAACGGCCGGCGTCTGGCCTTGGGCTTTGACTGTGCCCGCTGCGAAATGACCGTCGCGGCGGAGCCGCAAGATGGAGGATTGTGAAATGAATGAGTATGAGTCGATTATCCAGATTGGAGAGATCTTGGTTTCAGGAGATGTCGTGACGGAGTTCTTCTGCTGCGATTATGAAAAATGCAAGGGATGCTGCTGCGTGATCGGAGACAGTGGCGCACCGCTGGAAGAATCTGAAATCGAGGAAATTGAACGGGATTACGACAAATTCTCCCCCCTCATGGAGGAAGCCGGGAAAAAGGCAGCGGAAGCATCCGGGTTCTTCGCCGTCGACCGGGACGGGGATCTGGTGACGCCGACCGTTCCCGGCTTGCCGGGTTATGAAGAGTGTGCCTATGCCGCCTTCGAGGGGGACAGGAATTGCTTCTGTGCCATCGAGCGGTGTTTCTTTGCGGGGAAATGCTCCTTCCGCAAACCCATTTCCTGCTGGCTCTATCCCATCCGGGTGACCGATCTGGGAGAAGGTCGGGTCGCCTTGAACCTCCACCGCTGGCCGATTTGCAAGGATGCCTTCGAAAAAGGGAAAAAAGAAGGGGTCCGCGTCTATGAATTCTTGCGCGAACCCCTGGTCAGTGCTTACGGTGAGGAGTTTTATTCTGCCTTGTCCGAGGCGGCCAAAAGACTCAATGCCGCATCGTAATCGGCAGCATTCACTTTCACCTGTACATAATTGATGGTTGCATTCAGGCTCGGGTAGGGGGATGTCCCTCCGAATACACCGGCCGGAATGCCGTTGGCGCGGAGCATGCCCGCCGCAATTTCTGCACTTACGGAATCAGCGTACTGTGCAACTGTCTTGAATTCCTCTTCCATCGTATTCCCTTTTTATTCTTCTTCCTTGCGGAATTTGTGTTCAAGGCCGTATCCCAGGCGGACCACATCCCGCCGCAAGCCTTCCAATTCGTATCCACCGAAAACCCGTTTGAAGGTAATCCGGTCCTCCAGCATGCGGGTGATCCTGCCGGCAACCCCGCGCAGGCGGAAGGTCATGTTCTCCCCATCTTCCTTTTCCAATTCATAGCCACGCAGTTGCATATAGTCCAGGATGCCGGGGCGGAGCTGTGCGAATTCCCCGGGAAGGAGCGTTTCCTTCTTCATGTAGCCGAAAGTGGGATATACGGCGGCGACACAGGCGAACATCAGGGCAATCTGCCACAGGGAGTCGTACCCGTTGCGGAACATGGTCGAAATATCGGCGTCGACCACTTTCAGCAGGATCAGGATCACCATCATGAGCACAAGCAAGATGATGATGTACAGGAAATATTTTACGGCGCGGACGATGTATTTCATGGTTGTCTGGAGGATTGGTACCCACAAATATATGAAAAAATGCATGGTTTTTGTTATTTTTGTAACCTGAACCCAAAAAACAGTGCATATGGAATCAGATCCGATACTTGAACGCCGGGAGCGGGAAGCTCAGCAGGCGAGAGAGAAATCCTTGAAAATCATCATGGGCGTGATGGCCGCCGTCGCATTGGCCCTGGCGGGCGTCCTGGCCTATATCTGGCTGCAGAAGTCTGCGCTGGTCAAGGATCTCGAAGCGGAAAAGAAAGACCTGACCGAACAGATGGAGACCCTTCAGGCGGATTACGCCAACCTGTCTTCTGACTACGATTCGATCAATTCCCAACTGGACACCTCCCGTGCCGAAGTAGCCGAATTGATCGAGCGGATCAAGAAGACCGAGGCGACCAACCGGGCGAAGATGCGTCAATATGAAAAGGAACTGGGTACGCTGCGGAGCATCATGCGCAATTACATTGTAAAGATTGACTCCTTGAATACCCTCAATCACCGCCTGACGGCCGATGCCGCCGCTGCCCGCAAGGAAGCCGCGGAGAGCAAGCGTGCCAATCAGCAGCTGAGCCAGCAAGTCGAGGATTTGACGGGACAAGTCGCTGCAGGATCGGTGCTTAAAGCCCGCGGCCTGAGCATTGCGGCATACAACTCTTCCGACAAGGTAACCGACCGCAGCAGCCGGGTGACGCGACTCCTGACTACGCTCTCCCTGGTGGAGAATGCCTTGGCACCGAAAGGCCCGGTCCGCGTTTATATCCGTGTCAAGGATCCGGAGGGGGTCATCTTGACGAACAGCGTGAACACTTCTTTCAATTACGGCGGAGAAACGATGGTCGCATCGGCTTCCCGTGAGGTGGACTACCAGGGCAAAGAGGTGGAACTCAGTATTTATCTCAACGACATTCCGGCTTACACCAAGGGTATTTATACTGTGGAGGCCTATACGGAGCAGTCCCGTCTCGGTACGGCCGAGTTGCTGCTGAGATAACGGCCCGGGATGATTTACATCCATATCCCGTTGTGCCGGAGTTTTTGTACGTACTGCGGCTTTTATTCGGAAATCCTTCCGGAGCAGGACTGTACATCGGCCGGCAGACTGGCAGACCGGATTTGTGCGGAAGCCCGTGCGCGGGCGGAAGAAATCCGGGAAAGTATTGATGGGCAGGGATGTGTGGATACATTGTATATCGGAGGCGGTACCCCATCGGTGCTGCCTCCCGGTGTATTGTCCCGGATCGTCCGGACCGTATCAACCTGCGGCCGGGACGGCGGGCCGTTCGAGGAATTCACCCTGGAGGTGAACCCGGATGACATTGTCCGGGGTGGACCGGAATATGTGCGGTCGGTCCGGGACCTGGGTGTGACCCGGATCAGCATGGGGGTCCAGTCATTCGACGACAGGATCCTGCGGTGGATGAACCGCCGGCATGATGCCGCATCGGCTGTCCGGGCCGTGGAAATCCTCCGCGAAGGCGGCATCCCGGCCATCAGCCTGGACCTGATTTT
>CADBPH010000348.1 GCA_902796455.1 uncultured Bacteroidia bacterium | reverse complement strand
TTGGGTGCGAAGGCGTTTATCCGGACATGCACTATGTTTCCGGAATACGCGGCACTGCCGGTCCGTTCTTCGATTCCGTTCGTTTCTTCCGCTGAGACCAGCGGGCTTGCGAACTGCAGGCTTCCTTCTGCAGGGCTGCCGGACAGTTCATAGACCCGGACAATCAGGCCGTCTCCGTCCTCGGCCTGCTTGAGGGCTTTGATCCGGATGGAGGGGTTGTCTGAGCTGACCAGGGAGAAGGCTTTCCCGAGCGATCCTGCATGGCGGCTGGTGACAAAGGCTGATTTCCGCTGGTTCAGGATGTCTGCCCGGGTGGTGGCCTGGGCTCCGTCGAGGGCACCGGGGTGCCCGACAATGGAGTAGGTAAAGGTATGGGGCGCCAGATCCAGGGTTTTGTCTTGCTTGTATCCCCGATCGGCGGTCGGTGTATGCAGCAGCGTGAGTCGCAGGGTATTGTCGGAAGGTTTGTCCCATCCGTAACGGCTGTCCGTCATCAGGGTAACGCCGTAACTCCCGTCTTCGGCCGTGAGATCGGCCCATTCCTGGGCGGGGACCTCATATTGGATCTCCGTATTGTTTCCCCTGCGGATGTGTCCGAGTCCAAGGTCATAGCTGGCCGGGGCGGCGCCGAACGAGAAGGGGAAGGCCGCTTTAAGGAGGGTGCGGCGGGCTTTCCAGTCGACATGATTGCAGATGTCGATCCGGTCGTCCGCTGCGCCGTCATATAATATAATCCTTTGGGTGAAAGTTGATTCCTTGAAGCGGCGGTCAACGCGCAGGACGGCCATGAGCGGTCCGCAGGATTCCACGGTGACGGAAACTTGCTCGCGGACGCGGGCCGGTTCCCGGTCAATTACGCTCTTGAGAATCTCCCAGGCAGGCCAGGAGTTGGAGGTATTCTCTTCAAAAACCTGAAGTCCGAAGGATTGGCCCTGTGCGACAAGCTCTTTCTTGCATCGCTTGTCATAGACCGAGCAGATATCGCCATCCGGTCCTACAGTCACCTTGTAGATGCTGTTTTCCAGGGTGTTCCCGCTGGCTTTGAGAGACGAGCGTGGGGATGTTGCGTTCTTCACGGGGCGGAAATCGTAGACGGAGAGGCTGACGGAAGGGGATGCGGCTGCAAAGGCCAGGGTCACTTTCCCTTCCCGGTTCTCCAGGATCTGGGATTTCACCCGCTTGCCGTCCGGCCCGTAGACTTGGATGTCCCGGCAGCCTTCCGGCATCTCATATTCAACGGTCACGATCTCCGGATTCCGGGCGGATACCGGGTTGAAGACCAGGACGGGTGTACCCTTGGTCCGGGTATCCAGCAGGGACCCGATTCCTTCGACCGAGCTCTCGAGGGTGGCAGCGAACTGATTCTGGGCCAGCATGATATCGTTCCAGGAGAATGGATAGACTTCTTTGATGCTGGTTCCGGTCAGGTCGTCATGGAATTGGTGCCAGATGAAGCGCTTGTAGGCATCATTCAGGAATTCGGCAGGGTAGGGAACAGTCCCGAGCCATCCGGCCATCACGGCCCCGGCTTCCGCCGCATAACCCAGCTGCTCTGCCCGCCGGTTGAGCTGTTTATTGTCGCTGTTGGCGGTGTAGACCCCCGTCCCGTGGACATCCATCAGGAGTTCTCCGTTGTAAACCGGAAGAACGTCCTTGTCCAGCAGGTTCTTATGGTCTTTGAAAATGTCTGCGACCGTCGCCATCCGGAGGGTATACGAAGGGCCTCCCTTGCGGGTGCTTTCGTCGATGATCCGGACACTTGCAGGGATGGGAGAACCGCCCTTGTCCCCGTTCTGGCGATAGGATTTCGTTCCGTAATACCGCATCGCGGCGCCGACGGCGCTCTGGTTCACCTTCTCCTGCAGGGCGGGGTCATCGGAGATGTCTTCCCGGGGATTGAACCCGTAATCGCCCCCGTTCAGGACGGCCAGGATCCGGGAACCGTCGATTCCCTCCCAGATTCCGAACTCGAAGGGCCATTTCCGGCCGCCGTCATAGAAGGGCTGGTTGCGCCACTGGAGTTTCTGTGTGTGGAAGGCATACATGCCGCAGTGGGCGGCTACAGTGGGGAGGGTGTATCCGAATCCGAAGCAGTCCGGCAGCATGATGTCGATGGACTTGTGGCCGAATTCCTTCTTGTAGAATTCCTCTCCGAGCAGGATGTTCCGGATGTTGGATTCCACCGAAGGGACGTTGTAGTCATTGGCATCCCAGCCTCCGGAAGGGTACCAGCGGCCTTCGGCCACATACTGTTTCACCTTTTCGTAGGCCTCGGGATAAT
>CADBPH010000347.1 GCA_902796455.1 uncultured Bacteroidia bacterium | reverse complement strand
GTGAAGAGCATGTACAGGCCCCATCCCTTGTAGTGCAGGTCGGCATGTGCCCCCAGTACACCCACCGGGAAGGACTGGCCGATCATTTCCATGTCGCGGTCGTCAACCATACCGTCCGCCGTCACATCCTTGTACGCCACGTCACCCGCACCGTAATAGCCGAACAGCTGGGGAGCATGTCCTTCCAGCGCGACATCCTTGCCGAACAAACCCTCGCTGCGCAGGCCGAACAGGGCGCTGACCGGTTTTCCTACCGCTTGCCGCCCGGGTTCGATGTTCTCGAGTTCATCGAGGGCCAGGACCTTGTTCTTGGTAAAGGTGAAATTCACACCGGCCTGGTAACGGAAGGCGCCGCCTGCAGCCTTGTCGTTCCACTGCAGGGCCAATTCGAATCCCTGATTGCGGACAGACCCATAGTTGAAACTCGGCAGATAAGGTCCCGCCACCGCGCTGTACCGGGAGGTCAACGCTGTGATCTGGTTGTTCCGCTGCATGCAGAACAACGCCGCTTCCAGGGAGAGCCGGTTATCCAGCAATGCCCCCTCGAATCCGAAGGATGCTTCATCGGAAGTCACCCACTTCAAGGCCGGGTTGCCGATCCGGGTCAGTCCGGTCACATAGACGTTGGTATTGTTGTTATTGCCGGTCGCATAGGTCCCTGCCAGCCTCCAGGCCGTATTGTACAGCAGGTAATTGCCGTTGGGATTGTATCCCAGCCGCCCGGCGCTGGCCTTGACTTTCAAGTAAGGCGCTTCGCTCAGGACGTAGCCCAGGCTGAGCGTCGGGGTAAACACGTACCGGTGATCCGAGAACTGGTTGCTCCCGGATGCCCCCAGGATCAGCTCTGCCAGGAAACGATGGGCATAATCGTAATTCAGGCGCAGGGTCGCATTGGTCGTGACCAGGTCCTGGTTGGCGCCCAGAACCTCATTCTTGTAATAACGGAAGGCAGCCACCGCACCGAAATGATTGGCTCCGGCACCGCCCTTCCAGCCGGCATCGGCACGGAATCCGAGCTGGCGGCGGGTCTCCTCGCTGAGGACATTGATCTTGTCACTCTGGTTGATCAATTTGACTTGCGTCACCCGTTTCTGCAACTGTCCGGCCTCGTCCAGGTACCCGTCCACCGCATAGGTCGGCCAGGTACGGCTCATCCCCTGCCGGACGTTGTTATAGTTGTCGAAAGTGATGAATGCATCGGCGAACAAACCGCTGACATATTTGTCAAAGTCGAATTTGAGACCGATGTCGCTCTGGCTGTTGATTGCACGTTCCTGCTTGTCGCCACCATAGCTCATATCAACCAACAAGTTGCTGGTTCTCAGGATGCTGGCACCATAATACGGCGTTCCGTCCTCATGCGGTTCCATTCCGATCGCCGCTTCGTCCAGGATGAACGCATATTCGTTCGGACGGTTGACGGAAATGGCTCCGTACAGTTCGGAGGACGTGAGGCCCTGCCAGGATTTCAAGTGGAGACGGGCAGCCACGTCGGCCGCGACTGTCAGGAAGTCGTTGATCCGGATATCCAGGTTTCCGCGGACGTTGAAGCGGTTCACCTGGGAAGCGTCGGCCACCTTTTCCAGGCCGCTCCCGCCCGTATAACCGGTCACCAGGGAATATTTCACCCCGCGGTTGCCGCCGATGAATTCGGCGACAGCCTTGCGGTAAGTCCCCATGTTCCGGGTGAAACGCTTATACCAGTCCACCTCGGGATAGAGGACGTCGTTTTCTCCCGTCGATGCCGCGTAACCGGCCATCTGGTACGGCAGATAGTAATCCGGAAGGCCATCATTGGAACGGGCCTCGTTATAAAGGGTGGCATAATCATAGGCCCCCAGCCAGGACGGAACCCGCGTCACCGGCGTCACGCCATATTCCAGCGTCGTCCGGATGATCCGCTTGCCGGGTTCACCCCGCTTCGTATTGATCAGGATCACACCATTTGCACCACGTGCGCCGTACAACACCTTGGCCGGGGCATCCTTGAGGATTTCGATGGAACCGATTTCTTCCGGAAGGATATCGTCAACGGAGCGTTCGATCCCGTCGATGACAACGATTGCCGGGGCATTCGCCGCCATTTGTCCGCGGACAAAGAACTCCGAGGCATCTTCGCCGAGTCCGCCGTCCTGCCAGCGGGCGATCAGGCCGGCAGCCTGGCCCTGGAAGGCATTGGACAGATTCAGTCCGGGATATTTCCGGATTTTTTCAACATCCACCTGGCCGATCGCGGACGCATTGTCCCGCACCGGGATGAATCCGCCGTCCGCACGGTCCAGCTGGTCTTTTTCTCCGGAGAGGAAAGGCTCCTCCACCAACAGGATTGAAGAGGGGAAATTCTGCCGGAAGGGAATGAGGATGCTCTTGTAACCGGGGGCTTCGATGAGCAGATCCGACCCGGATTTCGCCGAAACGGTAAACTTGCCGTCCGCATCCGAATACCGGGTAACGGCCCCTTCACCCGCATAGATGACCGCATCCGCGACCGGGTCTCCCGCAGCATTGACAACGCGGGATTGGACCTGGATCACGTTTTGCGCGTCCTTGCGTTTGTTCTTGCCCTGCGCACAGGCAGAAGGATCCGGAGTTGAAAGGACAATCAATGCCAGCAGCGCAGCATATATTTTATTCATTTTCAATTTCATGGCTATCTCGTTCTATTACCATCCCGGGTTTTGTTTCAAATTACTGAGAGATCCGATCTCCGCCCCGGGGAAAGGATAGAGGTAGTACTTCATGGAAGAACCGAAAACACGGGTTTCCACCGTATTGCGCTCTTCCCGGTAGGTGAATGTCAAGTCTTTCCCGTCATTGTATTTCGTCGGGTCTGCATTCGCACCCTGGTTGCAGGTCCAGATGGTGTTGACCAGCGGCGTGTCCGACGGGAAAACCTGATCCAGGATCATCCAGCGGCGAAGGTCTTCCCACCGGTGACGCTCAAACATCAGTTCCACTTCCCGCTCCCGGCGATATGTTTCCCGGAAGGTAGAAGGAGTCGTATACTCCGGCGCAATCGGGGTGACACCGACACGGGCACGGACGATATTCAACGCCTCCGCGGGCGTCATGGAGAAACCGGACGGTTTGGACAGGGCATCGCCCGTCGCCTCGAACAGCGCCTCGGCATAATCCAGGTACATCTCCGTCACGCGGATATAGAAACTCTTGATCCTGTACATGTTATACCCGGAATTGTCATGCGCCGTCGTATAGAAATGGCTGGCTTCCGGCCAGGAATACTTACAGCAGAGCCATCCGGAGAACTGGCGGCTCGCCGTATAGCTCCCGGTCTTGACACGGGTATAGGCCGCACCATTCTCCCATGAAGTGACATAATACGGAGATCCATCCTTGTCCCCCCAGCGCTGGCCAGGGAGCAATATGTTGGCATAAAAGCGCGGATCCCGGTTCTGCATGTCGGACCAGGGACCGTTCTTCCCGTCGGCATCCACTCCGACATAGCCCGAGCGGGGGTCCGTGATGGGATAATAAATCCCGTCATCGCCCTTCCGCTCATAAAGCTTGACGATTCCCGTCATCGGGAATCCGAAAGATTGCGCATCCGGACCCGTATTCTTGTCCCAGTCGATCCACTGCCACATGGAACGGATCGTATTGGCCTGCTCGTCATCCGTCATCTTGCGGCGATCCCACCACAGGTATTCTTCGTGGCAGAAGGTTGTCGTCGGCAGGACGAAGATTCCGCGGTACACGTCCATGTCACCCTGCGCCTGCGTGAAATGCCGGCCCGTTTCATTGTTCTGGATGAACTGGAGGCATTCCTGGGCAGCCTTGGCCGCTTCCAGGCACAGCTCCTTGTCATATTCCTTCTTGACAGTGGTTTCCAGGTCGTTCTGGAAGAGCGGGCTCGCCGCATACAGGAGGGCCTGGGCACGGACGCCATAAGCTGCAGCCTTGTCCGGACGGGAATAATTCTTGTCATCCCACAGGGTCGGCAGCAACTCGATCGCCTTTTCCAGGTCCTGCATCATCCATTCATGGGACTCGCGGTAGGTCACCCGGGGGACATTGTCCTCGCCGGCCGCATAGACTTTGTCCAGCAGGGGCATGCCGCCGAAGCGGGTAATCAGGTTGTAATAGAACCAGGCGCGGTAGAAATGGGCCTGCCCGAGGATCTCGTTTTTCTGCTCATCCGTGATAATGGCCACCTGGTCGATATTGGCAATGATCCGGTTGGCAATCCGGATGGCCTTGTATGCATTGTTGGCGACCGTTCCGGCGTCCACCCCGATTTCCCAGTTGCCCGTGCGGGTGGCAAAATACCAGTTCCCCAGATTGAAGTTATTGGCAATCCAGTTGTTGGTGGACATGCTGAATCCGACTTCATCCGTATTGGACATCGGATTCGTATTGCGTGACAGGTTGGCTCCGTACTGCATGTTCCAACGTTCCAGCAGCGGATAGCACTCGTCCAGCGCCCCCCGGATCGACTCGTAATTCTGGTAAATGGCGCTTTCGTCCAATCCCAGGTCAGGCGATTTGTCCAGGAATTTCTCACAGCCGGGCAAAACCATCAGGCTACCCAGCAACCATATAATGTATAATAGATTCTTTCTCATGACGAATAGGCATTAGAAGGAGAAACGGACCCCGAATGTATATGTCCGGACGATCGGATAAATATTGGCATTTTCACTGATGGTACCGTCGCTGTTCGTCGTTTCCGGGTCCACCCGTTTGTCGCCTTTCCACCAGGTCAGCAGGTTGTTTCCCGACGCATAAACCTGGCAATTGGTCATGCTGACGGCTTTCTGCCACCGTTTGGGAAGCGTATAGGACATCTCGACATTCTTCAGGCGGAGATAAGAATAATCCCCGAACCGGTACGTGTTGGTCGAGTTGTTCTGGGCATTGTTCGCCATGTGGACGGCCGGACGGATCACACCCGCGTCATTGGCCGTCTCCGGCGTCCAGCGGTCGAGCGTCTGCGGCTGGGCCTTCACGTAACCGCCCGGGAAATCCCACAGGTAGGAATTGATGTAGTTTTTCCAGACCCCTTGCGGTGAGTAGAACATGGCGCTGAAGGAGAACTGCTTCACATCAAACCCGAAGGTGAGGGAGTAGGTCGTGAGCGGGTAGTTCAGGTGCTCGGTGATCACGACATCGTTGCTGTTGACGACACCGTCGCTGTTGAAGTCGATATACGTCAAGTCTCCGGGGATGATCTGGCCGGCTGCGGCAAATCCGAGCTGGGCGGCATTGTAGATATCGTCAATGGAGCCGTAGTTGCCGATGGCCATGTACCGTGTCTGCCAGTTGATTGGCTTGCCGGCATCCCGCTGGTAATCCAGGAAGTTATTGGGATCGTCGCGGAAGACACTCCGGTTTTCGCTGGTCGAGAAGCCGAAATTCACGAAATAATGGAAGTCCGCGCCGATCCTGTCATTCCAGGACACTTCCAGGTCAATACCATGGTTCTTGGTCTTACCCAGGTTGGCGGCTGCGAAGGAGGCACCCACCCAGCGGGCGGTTGTCCTCGGCGTCAGCAGGATGCCTTCCCGTTTCTCATCGAAGAGGTCCAGCTCGACTTTCAGCTTCCGGAAAAGCCCCAGTTCAATACCGAGGTTCTGCTTGGTGGAAGTTTCCCATGTCGCATTGGCATTGGCGATCGTGCCTTCGAGGTAACGCGGTCCGAAGGCCGTATTCTCGTCCTTTCCGAAGTTGACCGTACCGTTCTGGGTATAGAGCTGGATGTACTGGAAACGCTGGGCGCCGGCATCCGTACCGACCTTGCCCCACGAATAACGCAGCTTGAGGTTGGACAGGACATCCTTTGCGCCCTGCATCCACGGCTCCTCGGTCACACGCCAGCCCACGGAGAAGGAGGGGAAGAGACCGAAGCGCATGCCGGGAGCGAACTTCTCGCTGCCGGTGTAAGAGACATTCGCCTCGAACAGGTACCGCTCTTTCCAGTTATACGTCAGACGGCCAACCCAGTCCTCACGGTAGGACGGGAAGTTGAATACGTTGCCTCCGGAATCATAGGTATCCGTAATCTGGCGGTTCATCAGGGCCATGGCCGTAATCTCATGACCGCCGAATGTCCGGGCGTAATTCAGGCCGAATTCATAATACAGCTTCCGGCCCAAGGCGGTCGTCGTGTCGAAATCGACGCCGGAAGGGGTAATGTAATACCGGTTTCCGTGGAATCCGACCAGGGAGCTGTTATAATATAGGTTACCCGCCTCGTCGTACAGCGGCGTCGAATAGTCGATAACCCGGTATTCCCGCGGGAAGGCATTCATCTGCGTGAAATCGCTGCCGCCGAAAATACCGCCGTTGCGGATACGGTCCCGGTTCGTGGAAGAGGAGTTATAGGAAATCTGGGCATGGGCCCGAAGTCCTTCCGTGATGAAATCCAGCTTCTGGACCAGCTTGGCGTCGTACCAGCCGGTGAAGGTCTTGAACCGGATCTGACCGCCGGCAGAGATATCGGCAATCGGGTTGGCACCCTGATCCGTCCCGTCTCCCCAGTATCCGTCCGACCACTTGATCGGGAACGAGTTCAGGGGAGCCAGGGTCAATTTGGCGTAAACATCCGTATAGAACTGCTGGTTCCGGTATCCCATGCTGCCCGCCACATTCACGGAGAACGTGGTCGTAGGGGTCAGGTTGAAGTCGAAATTCGCCCGCCAGTTCAACCGGTCGTAGTAAGCCCGGGGGTCATATCCCTCCGCCTTGCCGATATTGAAAATGCTGCCGTCATGCTGGTATCCGACCGATGCGAAATACTTCATGAAAGCGGATTTGCCATTGATATTGACGTTATACTGCGAAGAAATGCCGGTCTTGAGAATCTCCTTGTTCCAGTTGACCTGGGGGAAATAATCATTGTAAGGGCCGTAATTCCCGGAATCGAACGCCGCCTGCCAGGCATCGAAGGTGGACTGCGGGATCAATGAGTTCCAGTTCTTCTCATTGGCCATCGCCTCGTTGTACATCTTCATCGAGGTGATATAGTCCGCCCAGTCCGCCTTGGCCGTCGGACTCTTCAGACCCACATTCGCATTGAAGCTGACCGTCGGTTTGTCCGAAGTTCCCCGGCGGGTCGTCAGCAGGATGACGCCGTTACCGCCCCGGACACCGTAAACCGCCGTGGCCGATGCATCTTTCAGGACGGAAATCGATTCGATTTCGTTGAAATCGACATCGTTCATGTTCCGTTCGATACCGTCCACGAGGATCAGCGGATCCGTATTCTGCCAGGAACTCTTGCCCCGGATATAGATCGATGCCGCATTGCTGCCGGGCTGGCCCGTCGTGTTGAAGGCCACCACACCGTTCAATTTACCCTGGAGTGCTTCGGATACTGAGTTCAGGTTACCGGTCTTGAGCAGTTCCGTGCCGCTGGTCTGGGTGATGGATCCGACGGAGGAAGTCTTCTTCTGCACGCCATAACCGACGATGACGACATCCTCGAGGACTTCCGCCTGGACCTCCATCAGGATCACGCCTGATTTCAGGAAATCGGAAACCGAAATCCGCACGTCGGAGTAGCCCAGGTTGACGGCTACCAGGACGGCGTCATCCGGTGTCGAGGCCGGAATGTTCAGCGTGAAGGCGCCATTCAAATCTGCAATGGCTCCCCCCTTGTCAGATCCTCCGAGAGACACGTACGCTCCGATCACAGGCTCTCCGCTTGCTGCATCCAGGATCCGGCCCTGCACTTTCCGCGGCCCGGACTGCCCCCATGCCGGGAACAGACAGACCACAGACAGCAGGCAGGCGGCCAGGAGGTACGCGGCGCTGTGTACTGACTGAAAGTGTTTCATAATCATGGATAAAACATTTTATGTCACAAAAATAATTTTTAAACGATTCAAGCCCTCTACCGATTAATAATTCGACCAAATTGCGGCGTATTTTGATTATTTTTTGACTACTTTTGTCCCCGTGAGACACATCTTGAGACACCTGTTCCTGCTGACACTGGTCCTGTGTACGGGTTGCCGGCCAACCCGGCAACAGAACCCGTCATACCCTGCGGTACGTTTCACCAATCCGGTTTACCGCTTTACCGGCAACACGGCAGTTTACTTTCAGGATGGGAAATATTACCTCCCTTTCTCCAACGGAGAACAACTGCTCCTGTGCTGCGCCGCCACTCCGCCCGAGTTCGATTACGAGAAACGGGTTGTCGCCATGGACCGGCTCAAGCAGAAAGGAATCAACAATATCTGGCACCCCCAGTTGGTCCGCCTGCGCGGAACGTGGTATATCTACCTGAGCTCCGATGACGGCAATACCGACAACCACCATATCTGGGTCTTATCGTGTCCGGACCCGGATCCCATGACGGGCCATTTCTCGATTCTGGGGAAAATCGTCACCGACCCGGACGACAACTGGGCCACCTATCCGTATGCCTTCGAATACAAGGGGGAATTGTACCTGCTCTGGTCCGGATGGGAGCGCCGGCGGGAATTCATGGAAACGCAGCGTCTGTATATCGCCCGCCTCGCCGATCCCTGCACCCTGGCTTCAGAACGGGTGCTGATCAGTTCCCCGGACCTGGAATGGGAACGGCAATGGATCCAGCAAGACGGGAAATCGTACACCCGGTATCCTGTTTTCGTGAATGAGGCACCTTTCTTTTTCGCCCCGCCGGAATCGGACCATGTCTGGATCTTATACAGCGCCAGTGCCAACTGGACGGCGCACAGCGCCATCGG
>CADBPH010000346.1 GCA_902796455.1 uncultured Bacteroidia bacterium | reverse complement strand
GCGATGGTGATATCATTGGGATAGTGTTCCGCACGGATATCATGGAGCGCCATCAGGGTATCAATCAGGGCATCCCGGTGCGCCTTGTCCGTTGTCTTGGCAATCAGGCGGCGCATCAGCGTCGTACCGTTGACAATCATTCCTTTGCTGGCCGTCGGGGGGCAATACTTGTATGCCTTCCGCCAGTTCGGGATCGCCTCGTCATAATTCTTCTGTTTGAAATACTGGTCATAATAAGACAAATAGATCTTGCAGTTGCTACTGTCGGGACCGGAACCGAAACGATTCCGATTCTGAGCGAAAGCGTCGTTTCCGCTCATGACCATCAGTGCTGCTGCCAGGACAAAGAGTAATGTCTTTTTCATAGTAGTCTTCTTTTATGAATTTCACGTGAATTGTTTCCTATTCGTATCTCGGTTTTACGAACCAAATATCGTGGATATTGAATCCGACAACCAGTTTCGCATATGTTTCGCGGGTCATCTCACCCACCAAACGACCCCGCCGGCCGACGTCTACTCCCACGGTCACCCCATTGTACCAACGGAATACGGGTAGCGTTACTCCAAAAGTCAGACCATACGCATCAATCCGGTTCCCGGAATACTTATAATATTCTTTATTATAGTACATTCCGCCCCGGTAAGCGACCCTTCTCAAATAATAGCGGATATCGTTCCTGTTGGGAATAAATTCAAATCCGACCCGGAAAGATTCCGACAGGCTCGTCGAAAAAGCGGATGTCGACGCGCTGGAAAAGCCCAGTGCGCTGTCAAATCCGGACTTGGACCAGTCAGACCGCAGATAATCTACTTCAAGTAACCATTTGTCGGCCTTCCTCAGGCTGACGCCGATACCGATTTCATCCGCGATGCGTACCCGCCCTGCGGAAAGGGTGTCAACCCGGTTGGACAGGGTATCCGATACGCTTGTCATGGTTCCGTACTTGAAATCTGTCACGTATCCCTTCAAGGAAGTTCCTTTCCGGTAAGTCACGCCTCCTGTGACGTACAAATCGCCGCCCAGCGGCTGCTCATACTGCAAGCCTATCTTCCCGGTCAGGGCATGGAGCTGGAACGTGTATCCCTGCGAGATACCCCGGTAGCTGGAATTATTGAACGTAACATACGTATTTTTGTCGATGTTACCGAAATAATACAACATTTGCGCACCGACAGAAAGACGTTTGAAGAAGGTCGTCCCGATTCCGCCGAACAATTGATAGATACCGCCGTTGCCGGTCGAACTGTATGTGACGCCCCCCGTATTTCCGATCAGGTTAAGATCATCCACGGTATTGGTGAAATCGTATCCGACATCACTGAACGGCGTGATACCGAACAACATGGCCGTCTTTTTATAGACCGGGAAACTGAATACGAAATTATACATATTCAGGGTGTTGTTCGCAGATGAAAAGTCCCCCTGGCGATAGATTTTGTTCTCCATGGACAAGCCGAAATCCAGCATGAAGGAGAGCGTATCCCGGGCGGAAACGGCCGCCGGATTCAAATAGTTGATGAAACGATGGCTCCTGTCCGCTATTCCGACCCCGCCCATCGACTTGTTATAAGCCGTGCCTTGCTGTGTCAGGTCTCCGATTCCATAGACAGAATACGGAGAAAACGTGCCATAGGCCCCGTCCTGGGCAGATGCCAGGAAAAAGCCGCCGCACGCAAGCACGATGGTCGATATCCACTTAATTACTCTTCTTGACATGCTCATCCGCGATTAAAGCCAAACCCATCAATACAAGGTTACAAATCACAAATATCGAGTTTTTCATCCTATTTGCAAAATAAATCGCATCTCCGCCTGTAAACACGATCACATGTTCAGGATGGAGTGCGATGTAGCCCTCTATTTCAAACATTATGCCCGAAACAACCCCGGCGCCGATGGAGGACTCGAAGTCCATGCCTACAACCGGAACTTCCTCAGGCTGATTCAACAACGGAAGCGCCCGGGAATACCGGTTCAGGGATTTCAGCCGGGTGCGGCATCCCAGGGATACATTGCCGCCGGTATATGCTCCGCTTTCATCCGTAAAGTCAACCGTCAGGGTTGTACCAAAGTCGAATACCGTACATCCTTTTCCGCGGAACAGATACCGTGCTGCCAGCAAGGAAGCGGCCCGGTCATAGGTAAGATAACTTGGAAGTTCCTTCTCTTCAAGCAGTTCCTTATGGTTTCCATCCAGAAGCAGCAATTCATTGCAACGCTCCCGGAACAAGGCGGCATCCGCGTCGGAAATCGTGTATACGGAAGCGACAACCATCACATCCGGACGTTGCCTGTCCGTCAGGGAAAGGATGTAAGCAGCCACTTTTTCCCCTTGATAGCGGAACGTGCGTCCCAAGGTCATCCCGTCAGACCAGGAAGCCTTGACCGCCGTATTACCGATGTCTATGATCAGGTTGGCCACTTTTCCGTTTCATTTTTGCACAGACTGCAAAAATAGAAAAATATTGCTTATTTACGCTTTTGACCTTTCAAAAATGACAACAGCGACAAGGCCTTCCCGATGGAATCTACGTTCCTGGATAGGATCCGGAGGCGGGAATCATGCTGTTTTAACTCGAATACTGTTCCTTTTTCACTGACCTTCCGCAATACCTCTTCAAAAGTATCGCTGCGGTAATAAGGCGACATCGGATTGGAGATGAAGAATGCAATCAGAAGCCCGTTTTTGATGATGATCTTCTCAAATCCCAGTTTCTTTCCGATCTGCCGGATCCGGACAATATCGAATAAACTCTCCAGCTCGGGCGGCATCGCTCCGAAACGGTCTTTCAGGCGCTCGGCCATCTTATCGATATCCTGATCCCTCGACAGCGAATCCAGCTCCTTGTAAATCCTGATTTTTTCGGCAGTTACATCAATATAACTGTCCGGAATGAGCGCCACTTGGTCCGTTTCTATCGTACAGTCTTCCGCAAAGGAATCATGCACATTTTTCGCTGTCAGACCCGTTTCCATTCCCAATTCGTCCATAGCCTCGGACAGAATCTTCTGATACGTTTCATATCCCATGTCGGCAATGAAACCGCTTTGCTCGGCACCCAGCAGGTTACCGGCTCCCCGGATATCCAGGTCCTGCATGGCGATGTTGAAGCCGCTGCCCAGGTCGGAAAACTCTTCGATGGCTTTGAGCCGCCTGCGCGAATCTTCCGAGAGCGTTGTCAGGGGAGGTACGATCAAGTAACAGAATGCCCGGCGGTTGGACCTTCCTACCCGGCCCCGCAGCTGGTGCAAATCACTCAGGCCGAAATTCTGCGCCTGGTTGATAATGATGGTATTGGCATTCGGAATATCGAGCCCGTTTTCAATGATCGTCGTGCACAGCAACATGTCATAATCCCCCTGGATAAAATCCAACATCTTGTTTTCCAATTCTTTGGATTCCATCTGACCATGTGCGATGCAGATTTTCATATCCGGCACCAACCGATGCAGGATATCATGGATGGACGCCAATTCTTCCACCTTGTTGTGCAGGAAGAACAGCTGTCCGCCCCGGTTCAATTCATACCGGATGATGCTGCGGATTTCATCCTCGTCGAACAGCAGGATTTCTGTCTGGATCGGAATCCGGTTGGGCGGCGGTGTACTGATAATGGACAAATCCCGGGCACCCAGCAAGGAGAACTGCAGGGTCCGCGGAATCGGGGTCGCCGTTAATGTCAGCGTATCCACGGACATCTTCATCTGCCGCAGTTTTTCCTTCGCGCCGACACCGAATTTCTGTTCCTCATCAATAATCAGCAACCCCAGATCTTTGAATACGAACTGCGCGCCCAGTATTTTATGGGTTCCGATCAATATGTCTATCTGTCCTGTTTCCAGCCGTTTACGGATATCCGTCAATTCTTTTGCCGTTCGCAGGCGACTCACATATTCCACGTTGCACGGGAAGTCTTTCAACCGGGACTTAAAGGTATTGAAATGCTGGAGGGCCAGAATCGTCGTCGG
>CADBPH010000345.1 GCA_902796455.1 uncultured Bacteroidia bacterium | reverse complement strand
TCTTTTCAATGATCTCTTCTGTTCCCCGTTTCTCAAACGGGATTGCAAAGGTAAGCATCTTTTTCTTTCCTGCAAACTTTTTTTGAAAAATTTTTTCAGGGACCGGTATGGACAAGAATATTTCCGACTGTATTACATTTTTTCCTATATTTGTCATTACGCAATGCTTCAAACAGCTATGGACAAGAAAATCATCATCATCCCGACGTACAACGAAAAGGAAAACATCGAAAATATCATCCGGAAGGTTTTCTCGATGGAAGGAGACTACCACATCCTCGTGATTGACGACGGTTCCCCGGACGGAACCGCCGCCATCGTGGAAGGGCTGCAGGCCGCCTTCCCGGATCGCCTGCACATGATCCGCCGAAGCGGGAAGCTCGGACTCGGGACGGCCTACCTGACAGGATTCAAATGGAGCCTGGACAACGGCTACGACTATATATTTGAAATGGATGCGGACTTTTCGCACAATCCGGACGATGTCCCCCGCCTGTACCAAGCCTGCAAAGACGGCGCCGACCTGGCCATCGGGTCGCGGTACTGCGACGGAATCAGTGTCGTCAACTGGCCGATCGGACGGATCATCATGTCCTATTATGCCTCGGTCTATGTCCGGACCGTCCTCGGCATGAAGGTGTACGACTGCACGGCCGGCTTCAAGTGCTATTCCCGCAAAGTCTTGGAAGCAATAGACTTAGATGCAGTCCAAATGAAAGGCTACGGGTTCCAGATCGAAATGAAATATACCGCCTACAAACTCGGTTTCAAGATCGCGGAAGTCCCGATCATTTTCGTCAACCGCAAAGCCGGAACCTCCAAAATGAGCGGGGGCATCTTCGGCGAAGCATTCTGGGGGGTATTGAAACTCAAATTCCGCCACTTCCATCCGAAAACGGCGTAATCCATGGGAAAGCTGTTGCTCAGGAATGCGACAATCGTCACCGGGAACCGCACTGTTTCCGGCTGCCTGGGCACGGACAAAGGCCTGATCCAGGGCATCTGGGAGGGAGATAACTGCCCGGAATCCGCCCGGGAAGAAGCGGAGGTCCTCGACCTGAAAGGGTGGGTCATCCTGCCCGGCGTCATCGACGCACACGTCCATTTCCGCGACCCCGGGATGACACAGAAGGCAGACATCGGAAGCGAATCCCGGGCCGCCCTGCTGGGAGGGGTCACTTCCTTCATCGACATGCCGAACACGCAGCCGCCGACCACGGATGAGACCACCCTCGACGCCAAGCGGGAGAAAGCCCGGAAAACATCCTGGTGCCACTACGGCTTCCACCTCGGCGCCACGAACGGAAACCCCGACTTCCTCCGCCGCGCTGCGCAATCCCCGGACCTGCGCCCGCATTTCGGCGGGATCAAGGTCTTCATGGGTTCTTCCACCGGCGGCATGCTCATTGACCGGAACGACATTCTCGACCACATCTTCAGCATCCCGGGCAAACCGGTCCTGGTCCATTGCGAGGACGAAAATACCATACGCAAGAACTTGATTTCCGCACGGTTGCGCTATGGGGACGACATCCCCGTCTGGATGCATCCGTACATCCGCTCACGGGAAGCCTGCATCCGCTCGACCAAAAGAGCCCTGGAACTGGCCAGCCTGCACGGAACCCGCCTCCACCTCCTGCACATCACCACCGCGGAAGAACTGGACCTGATCCGCCGGGCGAAAGACAAAGGGATGTCCGTCACAGCGGAAACCTCCGCCAACTACCTGTGGCTGAGCGAAAACGACTATCTCTCAAAGGGGGCGCTCATCAAGTGCAATCCCGCCGTAAAAACCGTGGGAGACTGCGCCGCCCTGCGGCATGCCGTCCTGGACGGGACCATCGACACCATCGGATCCGACCATGCACCCCACCTGATGACGGAAAAAAGGAATCCGTACATGCAATGCCCTTCCGGCATGCCGACCCTCCAGGAATCCCTCTCCGTCATGCTGACGGTCGCCCGGCAGGAAGGACTCTCCCTTCCCCGCCTGGCGGACTTGATGGCAACCGGGGCCGCCCGGATCTTCGGGATCCGCGGACGCGGAATCCTGGCACCGGGCATGGCGGCAGACCTGACAATCGTCGATCCTGCAGCAGAATTCACCGTTTCGAAACCCGCCTATAAATGTGGCTGGTCCCCTTACGAGGGCGTCACCCTGTGCGGCGCTGTCCGGATGGTCTTCCTGGACGGAAAGCCCGTCGTGAAAGACGGCATCGTCCTTCCCGGGAGCCCGAACGGAACGGCGCTGACCTTTGATGCATGATGATGACCGCCCGCCGTTTCCTTTCTCTCCTGACCCTGCTCCTGAGCACGTTCCTGGCCGCACAAACGCCGCCGGCCCAGCGGATCTTGTCCGAACAAGAGCTGCCCGCCCGGCGGGATTCCATCCGAAGGGTGGAAAAAAGAGACCTCGTCATTTCCCTTGCACGGGAACATCTGGGCAAACCCTACCGGTATGCCGCGCGCGGCCCCAGTCATTTCGACTGCTCGGGACTGACCAGTTATGTATTCGAGAAAGCCGGGATTCCACTGCTCCGCTCCTCCCGGGACCAGTTCACCCAGGGAAAACCCGTCCGCAGCATTATGGACCTCGCGCGCGGGGACCTGGTTTTCCTGGCCAGGGGCTCACAAGTTTACCATGTCGGAATCGTCGTGGATCCGGATCCGGAGCACGACTCCTTCACCTTCATCCACGCCAGCTACGGCGGCGTCATCATTTCAGACTATCGGGAGGAATACTACAAAGCCCACTATTTCGGGGCAAGAAGAGTCATTTTGTAGCCGGAACCAGCGCCAGGGAAATCCGTTTCCGCTCCAAATCGACATTCAGGACACGGACTGTCACATGCTGGTGCAGTTTCAGGACCTTGGACGGATCGGCCAGGCCCCTGACCCCCATCTTGGAGGCATGAATCAGTCCGTTCTCATGGATTCCGATGTCGACAAACGCGCCGAATGCCGTAATATTGGTAACAATTCCGGGCAATTCCATCCCTGCGACCAAATCATCCATCTCATGGATATCCTCCGAGAAAGCGAACTCCTGCGCCGCTTCGCGCGGATCCCGCCCCGGCTTGGCCAGTTCCTGCAGGATATCGCGAACCGTCGGCAGACCGAAATCCCCTTCCACATACCGGGCCGGATCAATCGAACGGCAAAGCGCCGCATTCCCAACCAGTTCAGACACCGGGACACCCGCATCGGCCGCCATCTTGTCGACGATATGGTAACTCTCCGGATGGACCGCAGAATTGTCCAAAGGATTCTCCGCCCCGGGAATCCGCAGGAAGCCCGCACACTGTTCGAACGCCTTGGCGCCCAGGCGCGGAACCTGCAATAACTGTTTCCGCGAAGTGAAGGGGCCGTTCTCGCCCCGGAACGCGACGATATTCCCGGCCAAGGCCGGACCGATTCCGGAAACGTACCGCAGCAGGTAACTGCTGGCGGTGTTCAGATTGACGCCGACCGTATTGACACAATGCTCCACTGTATTGTCCAGTTTCTCCCGCAGCAGATTCTGGTCGACATCATATTGATATTGTCCCACGCCGAGCGATTTGGGGTCAATTTTCACCAATTCCGCCAACGGGTCCATCAGGCGGCGCCCGATCGAAACGGCACCCCGCACCGTCACATCCTCCGTCGGGAACTCTTCCCGGGCCACCTCGGAAGCGGAATAAATCGAAGCGCCATCCTCGCTGACCACAAATACTTTGCAAGCAGGAGGAAGCGGAATCCGCTTGATAAAGGCCTCGGTCTCACGGGAAGCGGTCCCGTTCCCGATGGCAATCGCCTCCACATGATAGGCATCCACCATGCGGGAAACCGCAGCGATAGACTTAACCTTTTCATTCTGCGGCGGATGCGGGAAAATAATCTCATGGTGCAGCAGGTTGCCGGCCTCATCCAGGCAAGCGATTTTGCAGCCATTGCGGAACCCCGGATCGACGGCCATCACCCGCTTGGGGCCCAGCGGCGGAGCCAGGAGCAACTGGCGCAAATTCTCCCCGAACACACCGACAGATTCGATATCCGCCTTTTCCTTGGCCTCCCGGAGGATTTCACCCGTAATGGAAGGATTCAACAGCCGGTCGAACGCATCGTCGATCGCCTGACGGATCTGGTCTCCAAGCGCGGGAGAAGGGTATTTCTTCCCGTGGCAGAAATCATAATACAACTTGTTCCCGCATTTGAGCGGATCCGCATCGATCTTCAGGGACAGGAAGCCTTCGTCCTGGGCACGCAACATGGCAAGCAGGCGATGCGAGGCGATTTTTGAAAGCGGCTCGCTATAATCGAAGTAGCTCCTGTATTTCCTTGCCTCTTCCGAGGAAGAAGCCGCACGGGTTGCCTTGGTGACAATCCGCCGTGTCCGGAAAATGCCCCGCAGCGTTTCCCGCACCGAGGGCGTTTCACTGAATCGCTCCGCCAGGATGTCGCGGGCGCCGGCCAAGGCCTCCTCCACCGTAGCGACTTGGTCAGACAGGAATTTGCCCGCTTCCTTGAACGGATCGGAAACCGACATCGCATACATCTTGTCCGCCAGGGGCTCCAACCCGGCCTCCTTCGCTGCCGTCGCCCGGGTTCTCCGACGAGGACGGAAAGGCAGGTACAGGTCTTCCAACTGGCTGGAAACGACACAGTTCTCGATTTCTTTCTGCAATTGTTCCGTCAACTTGCCCTGCTCGGCGATCGTGGACAGGATCGAGGCCTTCCGCTTCTCCATCTCGGCAAACACATCCGCCCAATGGCGGATCTGGGCGACTTCGACGTCGTCCAGTCCCCCGGTCCGCTCCTTGCGATACCGGCTGATGAAAGGAATGGTGCTTCCCTCCTCAAACAGCGTCACACAGTTTTCAACCTGCCAGGGCCGGATGGCCAGATGCTGGGCAATCGTATTGATGTACAGCTCTTTCATAATTCAACCAGTGCTTAATCCTGCGAAAGGATTTTCAGTTCATCCCGATAGGCCGAGAAGATCTTGGATTTCGACATAAAACCGACATACGTCCGGTCCGCCCGCACGACGGGAAGATTCCAGGCACCGGTTTTCTCAAATTTGTTCATCACCGACTCCATGCTTTCCCCTTCATAGATATAGGCCGGAGAAGACTTCATGAAATTGAATACATGCAGCCGGGAATAGTCTTCCGTCCGGAACATGGCTCCCCGGACATCCTCCAGGGAAACATATCCCTGGAAACGATTGTGCGAATCGATCACCGGAAAAATATTCCGGTGCGAGGCCGCAATGACCTCCACGAATTTCCCCAGCGTCGCATCGATCGCGACCGGAGAAAAATCCGTTTCCACCAGTTCTCCGGGTTTGAGCAAAGTGAGGACAGCCTGGTCACTGTCGTGGGTAAGCAATTCCCCAGAGGCCGCAATCCGCTTGGTATAAATGGAATACTTCTCAAAAATCCGGATCGTTCCGAACGAAATCGCCGATGCGAGAATCAAAGGCACCAGCAATTCATAGCCTCCGCTGATTTCCGCAATCAGGAAGATAGCCGTCATCGGAGCCTGCATGACCCCGGCCATCAGACCGGCCATGCCGACCAGGACGAAATTCTGCTCGGGAACAGAGATGGCCGTCCCCGCAAGCAGCAGGTTAATGGTCCTGGCCAGGACAAATCCGCCCACGGCTCCCACAAACAGCGTCGGACCAAAGGTTCCGCCGACCCCGCCGCCGGCATTGGTAAAGGTCATGGCAAAGACCTTCAGCAACATCACCAGCAGGAAAAACAAAGGGACCGCCCACGGCGTATGCAGCAGGCGCGAGAGAATACTCCAGCCTTCGTACCGGATTTCTCCGCCGTTCAGGAGCGGATGCAAGGCATCGTATCCTTCCCCGTACAAAGGCGGCAGAAGGAAGATCAGGATTCCGAGTCCGACCGCACAAAGGCCCCAGCGGAGGAAAGGGTTCTTCAAAGTACCCAATTTGTCTTCCAGCCACAGTGTCGTCCGGGTGAAATACAGCGAGCAGAGCCCGCAGAAGGCCCCCAGCAGGACGTAAAAAGGAATATTCTGCAACTTGAACGGGGAAAGCGTGCACTCGAAAGGAAGGGAGTCTCCCAGGAACACATAGGAAACGACCGTCGCGGACACGGTAGACAGCAGCAGGGGCATCATGCTGGTCATGGAAATATTGAACAGCAGAATCTCCAGGGTGAACAGGACACCGGCCAGCGGAGCCCGGAAAATCCCGGCGATAGCCCCGGCCGCCCCGCAGCCGAGCAGAACCGTCATGTTCCTGTATGACAAGCCCATCCAACGGGCGAAATTCGAGCCGATGGCCGCGCCGGTGTACACGATCGGAGCCTCCGCCCCGACAGATCCGCCGAAGCCGATGGTCAGGGCACTGGTCAGCAGAGAAGACCAGGTATTGTGCGGAGCGATCCGGGAGTCATTCTTGGAGACAGCGACCAGCACCTTGGTCACCCCGTGTCCGATGTTGTCCTTGATCACATAGCGCAGCAACAACAAGGACAGCAGCATCCCGATCCCCGGGAACAGCAGGAAACGGGCCAGTCCCCCCGGCGCCAGGGTCAATACATGCCGGATTCCATCGATGGCACGCTCCAGCAGTACGGCTGCGCCGCCGCTGGCCACGCCCACCGCCAGCGAGAGGAGCAGCAACTTGTTCCTCTCAGAAAGGCGCATCAGGCGGGCACGGAGGCCACGGATATCCCCGGAATCCGGTTTCATCATCTCATATAAACAAAAAAGCCGGCCTGAAACGGCCAGCTTGTGTTATTTCATGACCGCGGCGAACGTCAACCTTCGGAAGAATCGTCATCCCCGGTGGAATACTGGGCGATATTGTCGTCCGGCAAGGTCTCGGAGCTGTCGCTTCCGCCTTCTCCTCCCTCTTCAGGACCATCTTCTTCCCCATCCAGCCAGCGCTCGATTTCATCGGCGTCATCCGTCTTGACCTTGATCTTGACGAGATAAATGGCATCCGGAATCTCGACAGTAACGGCATAGAAACAGGTTCCGTCCGGTTTGTCATATTTCAGCAAGTCCGGAAAATAGTCGTTGAATCCTTTCGGATATTTCTCCGCAAAGGCGGCGGCCAATTCCTGGGACATATTCTCGTAGCTGACAACAGCTCTTTTTTTCGGTGTAGGTATCATAAGGTTTCAGTCTGTGGAAAACAAGCAATGTTCTTAATGCGATGCAATAATAAGGCTTTTTTTTTAATCGCCATAGCTTTGCCCGCCTTTTTTCTGAAAAAAATATTGACAAGTGAACAAAAACGCCGTCCAGCTATCCGTGATGCGGTTTTTGCGGTTTCCCACGGAAGAAAAAAGATTTCTGTAAACGCTTCTTTTCCAAGTCCCTTTCCACAAAAACCGGCTTGAGGTCGCGCGGGTCCAGTCCGGTATAGAACATCACGGAAGAAGTCGTCATCGGAGTCGGCGTGAAATCCTGCACCTGGTCCATGTAGAGTCCCTTCAGGGCCTTCCGGCGGGAGAGGGCCTCCATGTCGTGCAGGGTACAGCCGGGATGGGAAGAGATAAAATACGGGACGATTTCCGAATGCCTGCCGGCCTCCCGGTTGATCTTGTCGAACTCGGTCCGCAGGCGTTCGAACAAATTGAAGGAAGGTTTGGCGATATACTTGAGGACCTTGTCCTCGGTATGTTCCGGGGCCACTTTCAGCCGCCCGGAGGTATGGTCCAGGATCAATTCTTTCAGATAGGGCTTCGAGGTTTCGTCCACATAGCCCTTCTCGTCCAGGAACAGGTCGTACCGGATGCCGCTGCCGATGTAGGCATGGCGGATTCCCTTGACCGCCGCCACCCGGTGATACAAGCCGAGCAGACGGGCATGGCTGCGGTCCATGTTCTTGCACGGGGCCGGGAACAAACAGGATTTCCGGCGGCAAATGTCGCACATCGCCGGATCTTTTCCCCGCATTCCGTACATGTTCGCGGTCGGCGCACCCAAATCGGAAATATTGCCGGCGAAATCCGGAAGATTCTTCAGGGCAGCCACTTCCTTGAGGATCGACGCTTCACTCCGGGAAGAGATGAACTTTCCCTGGTGCGCGGCGATCGTACAGAAATTGCAACCGCCGAAACAGCCCCGGTGCGTATTCACCGAGAACTTGATCATATCATAGGCCGGAATCCGTTTCCCCTTGTAACGGGGATGCGGCAATTTCGTATAAGGAAGGTCCCAGAACGAGTCCATTTCCTCCTGCGTAGCAGGCGGATACGGCGGATTGACCTGCACATAGCCCTCCCCGACCGGTTCCACAATCGTCGCGGGATGCATCATGTTCGCATGGGTCTCGATCTGATGGAAATTCTCTGCGAAGGCCTTTTTGCTCGAAAGGCATTCCTCATAAGAATGGAGCACGAGCGCGTCTTTTTCCTTCGGACGCCCGTCCACCAGGAACGCGAGTTGCGGAATCCGGCGCATCTGATGGAGGCTGCGACGCGCCTCGATTCCCCGCGTCAGTTCCAGCATCGGCCGCTCCCCCATCCCGTAACACAAGTAATCGGCGCCGCTGGAGACCAGGATGGAAGGCAGCAGGCGGTCTTGCCAGTAATCATAGTGGGTGAAACGCCGCAGCGAGGCTTCGATTCCCCCGATAACCACCGGGATTTCAGGATATAACTGCTTCAGAATCTTTGTATAAACCGTCACCGCATAATCCGGGCGCTGTCCAGCCTTCCCGTCCGGGGTGTACGCATCGTCATGGCGCAGGCGCTTCCAGGCGGTATAATGGTTGACCATCGAATCCATGGCTCCGGCATTCACGCCGAAATACAGGCGCGGCGCCCCGAGTTTCTTGAAATCGCGCAAATCATCCCGCCAGTTCGGCTGCGGTACAACGGCAACCCGGTAGCCCCATTTCTGGAGCCACCGGGCGATGACTGCTGTCCCGAAAGAAGGATGGTCGACAAAAGCATCCCCGGAAAAGAGGATGATATCGATATAGTCCCAACCGAGCGCGTCAACCTCCTTCCGGGAAGTAGGAAACATGTATGCGGCGTTTTCCATGCCGTTACATCCTTTCGGGCAATTCGATTCCGAGAAGGTTCATCGCCGTGCGCAGGGTCCGGGAAAGCGTATCGATCAGCACCAGGCGGAAACGGAGCAGCGCCCCGTCTTCCTCGCGCAGGATCGGCGTATCATGATAATACTGGTTGAAATCCTTGGCCAGTTCGTACGCATAATTCGCAATCACGGCAGGGCTGAGAGCCTCGACCGCTTCTGCCACCTTACCGGGGAACAGCCCCAGCAACTTGATCAGCCGGATTTCCTTGGCCGAAGGCACCAGAGCCGTCGTCACATCCGCCGGACCGAAGGCGATTCCCTGTGCACAGGCTTTCCGCAGGATGGAGCGGATCCGCGCATGGGTATACTGGATGAAAGGTCCCGTATTTCCGTTGAAATCAATGGATTCCTTCGGATTGAAGAGCATCGTCTTCTTCGGGTCCACCTTGATGATGAAGTACTTCAGCGCCCCGAGCCCGATCATCCGGAACAAGCGTTCCTGCTCTTCCGGGGACATGTCTTCCAATTTGCCGGACGCGAGGGACGTTTCCTTCGCTTCCTGATACATTTTCTCGATCAGGTCATCGGCATCGACCACGGTTCCCTCCCGGGACTTCATCTTGCCCTCGGGAAGCTCGACCATGCCGTAAGACAGGTGGTAGATGGCATCGGACCAGGCGAATCCCAACTTGCCGAGAATCAATTTCAAGACCTGGAAATGGTAATCCTGCTCATTGCCGACCACATAGACATGCTCGTCCAGGTTGTATTCGGCAAAGCGGCGTTCGGCCGTACCCAGGTCCTGCGTGATATAGACCGACGTACCGTCGCTGCGCAGCAAAAGCTTCCTGTCCAGCCCGTCCGCCGTCAGGTCGCACCAGACGGACCCATCCGCCTCGCGGACGAAGACACCCATATCCAAACCCTTCTGGACCAACTCTTTTCCAAGGATATAGGTATTGGACTCATAGTCCACTTTATCGAAAGAAATCCCGAGCGCCTTGTAGGTCTGGTCAAACCCTTCGAACACCCAGCCGTTCATCATCTTCCACAGCGCACGGACTTCCGGGTCGCCCTGTTCCCATTTGACCAGCATCTCATGGGCTTCTTTCAGGCAAGGGGCTTCCTTCTTCGCCGTCTCCTCATCCATGCCGCCGGCAACCAAGTCCCGGACTTCCTGCTTGTACATCTTGTCAAAAGCGACATAGCAATCACCGACCAAGTGGTCGCCCTTGATGCCCGTGGTGGCAGGGGTCTTCCCTTTGAAAGCCTTCTGCCAGGCCAGCATGCTCTTGCAGATATGGACGCCGCGGTCATTCACCAGCGTCGCCTTGATCACCTCATTGCCGCCTGCACGGAGAATGCGGGAGACCGAATCCCCCAGCAAATTATTGCGGATATGCCCCAGATGGAGCGGCTTGTTGGTATTCGGGGAAGAAAACTCGATCATGATCCGCTTCCCTGTCGCGGGCAGCTGTCCGAATTCCGGATCAGCCGCGATTTCCGCAAAGACCTCATCCCAGTAAATCGGGGAGAACAACAGGTTCAGGAACCCTTTGACGGAGTTGAACGCGGCGATTTCCGGCACATGCTCTACCAGATAAGTACCGATGGCATTCCCGGTATTCTCGGGGGCACTGTGGGAAATCTTCAGCAACGGGAAGGTGACCAGGGTATAGTCCCCTTCGAATTCTTTCCGGGTCACCTGGACTTGCAGGGATTCCGGAGCTATCTCTGTCTGGTATAAAGCTTTGACCGCCTCGGCAGCCTTGATCTGGATAAAAGATTCAGGAGTCATGAAACAGCGCTTTAACCGAGATAACCTTTCAGAAGTTTGCTCCGGCTCGGACTCTTGAGCCGGCGGATCGCCTTTTCCTTGATCTGACGGACACGTTCGCGCGTCAGGCCGAAACGCTCGCCGATTTCCTCGAGCGTCATCTCCTGGCATCCGATACCGAAGAACGACTTGATAATCTCGCGTTCACGGCCCGAAAGCGTCGACAGCGCCCGTTCGATCTCCGTATTGAGGGACTCGTTGACCAGACCGCGGTCCGCCGAAGGAGAATCGTCATTGGGAAGGACATCCAGCAGGCTGTTGTCCTCTCCTTCCACGAACGGCGCGTCCACGGAAACATGGCGTCCGGAAACCCGCAGGGTATCAGAGATCTTATCTTTGGGGACATCGATCATCTCCGACAATTCCTCACTCGAAGGCTGACGCTCGTTTTCCTGTTCGAACTTCGACAGCGCCTTGTTGATCTTGTTCAGGGAGCCGACCTGGTTGAGCGGCAGCCGCACGATACGGGACTGCTCGGCCAGGGCCTGGAGGATGGACTGCCGGATCCACCATACCGCATAGGATATGAATTTGAATCCGCGGGTCTCATCGAATTTCTCCGCAGCCTTGATCAGTCCGAGGTTCCCCTCGTTGATCAGGTCCGGGAGGCTGAGCCCCTGGTTCTGATACTGCTTCGCCACCGAAACGACGAATCGCAGATTGGCCCTTGTCAACTTTTCAAGTGCTGCCTGGTCTCCTTTACGGATCCGCTGGGCGAGTTCAACCTCTTCTTCCGGAGAAACGAGTTCCTCCCTGCCGATCTCTTGAAGATACTTGTCCAGGGAGGCACTCTCGCGGTTGGTAATCGATTTGGTAATCTTTAATTGTCTCATGTATTACGTCAATTGGCTTAGGTTTCCTATCACCGGATGCTACTCGTCCTTGCCGAATCCGAAGTAAGAAGCCTTTCCCCGTGCATTGACGCCCTCGATGAAGACAGCCCGTTTGCTCTTCTTGGCAATTTCGATCACATCCTCGGCCTTGCTGACAGGTTGATCATTGACATAAAGGATGATGAATCCCTCGGTAGCACCGGCTGAAAGCATTTTCCCGTCCGCCACGGATACAATCTCCACACCTTGCCTCAGGCCGAGAGCCGCCAGGGTCTCTTTCGAAGCGGTCTTGATCTTGGATCCGTAGAATGCGATGGCACCATCCTCGTCTACCGTTCCGGTTGCCGCCGCTTCTGCCTGGAACACCACGTCAAGCTGCTTCTCCTTTCCGTCTCTGATAATGGTGATGACAGCCTTGTCTCCGGGATGGAAGCTGTTCACCTTCTCCTGCAATGCGGAAGCGCTGCTGATTTCGGTATTGTCGATCGCGATGATGATATCATCGTGCTTCATACCCGCCTTATCGGCAGAACTTCCTTTCATAACCTCGTCTATATATACGCCTTTCGGAGAAGAAAGTTTCAAATCTTTCGCAATTTTATCCGTAACCGTACCCATGGTGACACCGAGTTTGACGCGGCGGACAGAACCGAAGTCGATCAGGTCCTCCACAATCTTCTTGACGATGTTGACAGGGACCGCGAAAGAATATCCGGAATACGAGCCGGTCTGCGACACAATGGCCGTATTGATGCCGACCAGTTCCCCGGCCTTGTTGACCAGCGCGCCGCCGGAGTTGCCCGGATTGACGGCCGCGTCCGTCTGGATGAACGATTCAATCTTGAACTCGCGGGAATTCGAGGGCATCGAACGGCCCTTCGCACTGACGATACCCGCCGTGATGGTCCCGCGCAGCTGATAACCCAGCGGGCTGCCGATCGCGAGGACCCACTCGCCGAGGCGGAGCTGGTCGGAATCACCGAAAGGAACCGTCGGAAGTCCCTCTGCATCAATCTTCAGGAGGGCCACATCCGTCGCCGGATCCGTTCCGATTACCTTGGCCTCGTAAGTCTGGTTGTTATTGAGGGTCACCTCAACCTTGGAAGCATTCGCCACCACATG
>CADBPH010000344.1 GCA_902796455.1 uncultured Bacteroidia bacterium | reverse complement strand
GTTCCCGGCGCAGAAACTGTATGTCGAAACCGTCCGGCGGATCAAGAAAATCGCCCGCAAAATCGCCGGGGCGCTGCATATTTCCGGGCCTTTCAACATCCAGTTCCTGGCCAAGGAAAATGAAATCAAAGTCATTGAGTGCAACCTGCGGGCCTCCCGGAGCTTCCCCTTTGTCTCCAAGGTCCTGAAAATTGACTTCATCGAGCTGGCGACCAAGGTTATGCTGGGGATGCATCCTTCCGCACCGCTGAAGAATGCTTTCGACTTGGATTATGTGGGTGTGAAATCCGCCCAATTCTCTTTCGCCCGCCTGGAGGAAGCGGACCCGATGCTCGGTGTGGACATGTCTTCTACCGGAGAGGTCGGATGCCTGGGCGATGATTTGAACGAAGCGCTGCTGAAGTCCATTCTGTCTGTCGGTACGCCGATCCCGCAGAAAGCGATTCTCTTGTCGACGGGTGACCCGCTGCAGAAAGCGGATATGTTGCTGGCATGTAAACTGCTGGCAGAAAAAGGATATCAGTTGTACGCGACCGTCGGTACGCACAAGTATTTGATAGAGAACAGTATCCCGTGCGAACGCGTCTTGTGGCCGAGTGAGTGCGAGAACCCCAATCTCAAGCGTTTCCGCCCGGCGCTGGACCTGATCCGCGATAAGGAGGTCGACTTGGTGATCAATATCCCGAAGAACTTTACGGAGCAGGAACTTTCCAACGGATTCCTGATCCGGCGGGGAGCCATCGACTTCAATGTTCCTTTGCTGACCAATGCGCGGCTGGCTACCGCCTTTATCCGTGCCTTCTGCTGCATGGCCCCTGAAGAGCTCCAGATTAAATCCTGGGACGAGTATTAGGGCAGGAAGCGACTTGCATAGAAAAAAGGATGGCCTCGAAGTCCAACGGACTGGAAGGCCATCCTTTGTTTTCTACGGCGGAGCGACGTCAGAAGGTGTCGTAATACTTGGCGTCGCGCGGGCTGACTTTGTTCATGTTGTCCAGCAGCGACTGGTTGGTCTGGTACTGGTCCATAATCTGCAGCATAAAATTCATCGCCTCGGTCGGATTCATGTCCGCCAGCAATTTGCGCAGGATCCAGATCCGGTTCGCCTGGTCCGGGCTGTACAGCAGGTCATCCCGGCGGGTACTGGACAGCACGACGTTGACAGCCGGGAAGATACGCCTGTTCGACAACGTCCGGTCGAGCTGCAGCTCCATGTTGCCGGTTCCCTTGAATTCCTCAAAGATCACATCATCCATTTTCGACCCGGTCTCGGTCAGTGCCGTTGCCAGGATCGTCAGGGATCCGCCGCCTTCAATGTTCCGGGCCGCGCCGAAGAATCGTTTCGGTTTCTGCAGGGCATTCGCGTCCACGCCACCCGTCAGCACCTTGCCGGAGGCCGGCTGGACCGTATTGTATGCCCGTGCGAGGCGGGTAATGGAGTCCAGCAGGATCACGACGTCGTGGCCGCATTCGACCAGGCGACGCGCCTTTTCGAGTACCATATTGGCCACCTTGACATGTCTTTCGGCCGGCTCGTCAAAGGTCGATGCGACCACCTCGGCCTTCACGCTGCGGCTCATGTCGGTAACTTCTTCCGGCCGTTCGTCAATCAGGAGCACGATCTCATATACCTCCGGATGATTGTCCGCGATGGCATTGGCAATCGACTTGAGCAGCATTGTTTTACCGGTCTTCGGCTGCGCAACGATCAACCCGCGCTGGCCCTTTCCGATCGGCGTGAACATGTCGACGATCCGGCATGAAATGTCTTTCTCATGCCCATGTCCCAGCAGGTTGAATTTCTCGTCCGGGAACAGGGGAGTCAGGAAATCGAACGGGACCCGGTCACGGATGAATTCCGGGGTACGGCCATTGATATACTTGATCCGGACCAGGGGGAAGTATTTGTCGCCTTCCTTGGGAGGACGGATCTCGCCGGTCACCGTGTCGCCTGTTTTCAAGGCATTGGTCTTGATCTGGTTCTGGGAGACATAAATGTCATCCGGAGAATTCAAGTAATTGTAATCCGATGAGCGGAGGAATCCGTATCCGTCCGGCATGATTTCCAGCACGCCCGTCGCTTCCACGGTCCCTTCAAACTCGATGCGGGGCTGGGGAGCGGGCCTGGGATACTCATTCCGGGGGCCATTCCCGTCCTGACGCTGCGGGAAACCACCTTGCCGGTCCCGCTTGTTGCGCTGCTGGTTGTTATTCTGGAAAGCCTGGTTGCCCCGCGGCTGGTTTTGCTGCGGAGCTTGCGCATCGTCTTGAGCCTCATTCTTCTGCGGGGCTTCTTTCTCCTGCTTCGCCGGTTCGTCAACCATGGCGGCCGGGTCCACTTTCACTGCGGCGGCCTGCGGCTCTGCCGGGGTCTCGGCCGGAGCAGCCTCTTTCTTTTTCTGGCGCGGCTTGCGCGTGGTACCCGCTGTTGCTGCAGGCTTGGTATCTTGCTTGTCTACCGTGGGTTTCGGCGTTTCTTCCGCCTTGACCGGGGCCGCCTCCTTGGCAGGTGCCGGCTCTTCCGACGGCTTCTTCGCCGCCGCCTTGCGGGTACGGGTAGGTTTTTCCGCCTTGGGCTTCACGGCAGCCTCAGGAGCGGCCGGAGCCGCGGTTTCCGCTGCCGGAGTCTCATCCTTGCGCGGACGTCCCCGTTTCCGTTTGGGGGAGGGCGTTTCGGGTTGCTTGGATGTAATCAGCGCTTCCTGATCAAGGATAGAATAGCCCAGGGCTTCCTTATCCATCTTTTTGGTCCCTTTGATCCCCAGTTCATCTGCCAGGGCACGGAGCTGATCTTCGGACATCGAATTCAGTTCGAATAAACTGTGTGGCATATAAAAATGATTAAATCAATAACACTCAAACGAGTTGTAATATAGCTAAGAAGCTGTTTAATTGGAAAGTTCCGGACCAGAGAAATCACTGAAAAACGCCGGATCTTATGAACAGCACAAAGATACGAAAAAATCCGGATAAACCTATTATTTATCCCAGTAACTTGTACTTTTCTTGAATTTCAGCAAATCCGCGAGGGCAGAGGCATTGGCGGCGATGCGGAAACTCCAGGACTGCCAGTTCCCGGTAGGGACCCAAGAAACGGCGATATTGAAGCAATGCAGGTCATAAGTCGCACTGAGCTGGGTCGTCGTCAACTTCATGGCCATCACGTCAAAGCCGGAGGTGGCATTCAAGGCCATTTTCGGCGTAAGCTTGACATTGCCGTTGATTCCGATCGTCTGCGTGAAGCGGTTGTTTGTAATCAACTGTTCATTCGTGTATTGGTAAGACCGGTTGAAAGAGAATGAATAGTTGAAACTCAGCGACCAGGGGACATTGGGGTTCGTATAATACAACCATCCTCCGGGGATGTACTCGTTCGTAATGGGATGATAGTAAATGCGCTGATAGTACGCGGCCGCGCCTTCCACGCCGCCCCCTCCGCCGCCCTGGGCGTTGGGATCCTTGCTCCCGTCATTCCCGTTGATGGCGCCTTTCCCGGAAATGGAATAGGACAGCGATACATTGGCATTTGTCAGGCGCAAGGGGTGCATCCAGCCTTCCTGGACAATGTTGTACCGGTTGATTTTCTGCCCGCGTTCGTTGATGGCATACGGGTCGAAATTCACGTTGGCATTCAGCCCCAGTTTGCCGAAGACAGACGTAGACATGGTGATGCCGACATTGCTCATTTTCAAGGAGTCCGCCAGCAGGTTATACCCCGTACTGATATTCAGCTGGTCAATCAGTTTGACCTTTTTGATCCCGGCCCCGGTCGTGTCCCGGAGATCCCGGACCTTGGCTTCCAGGTTGTTGCCGATCGACAGGCTCACGCTGCCCGTCTTGCCCTTTCCCGGAGCGGAATAGATCTGCCCCGCATAGATATTATAGTCGTAGTCGACCAGATTCCCCCGGGCGTCCGTGTACGTCAGCGTCCGCCATCCGTTGGCATAGGTCCCTTTTTCCGGACTGAGGGAGAAAGAGACGGAAGGGGAGATCACATGGCGGATCGCCTGGATCTTGTGCGCACTTCCGAACTGGAACAGACCATAGATCCGGGTGCTCATCGAAGTGCTGAAGGAATAATTCTGGACGATTCCGAGGGTGCTGAACTGCTTGCTGTCGGTATAGGCCACCTTGCCCTGTTCTTCATCATAATAGTACTCCCTGGAGCGGAAGAACCAGTTTTGGGCATAACTGACACTCGGCGTGAAATTGAAGTACTTCAGCAGGGTGAAATTCGGCAGTCCGATCTGGAAATTGTGGGCCATGCCGTTCTGGAACCGGTCCAGGAATCCTTCCTGCATGAACTCGCTCGCCTTGAAATTGATTTTGTTCTGGAGCGTCGTGTTGTAGCCGAAGGAAATCTTCTCGTAGAATTTCTCTTTTCCGACACGGTATTTCTGCTTGAAAGGATAGAAACGGGTGACGGAGAAGGTGATGTTCGGGAGGGTGAAGGCGTAGGAACTGTCACGGGAATTCTGGCTGTGCAACGCATTGAAAGACAGGTTGAATTTGCCGTTCCAGTTCTTGGTGTATGAAATGGAGGACGACGCCTGGTTCTGGAGGGCCTCTGTCACGGAGCGGGAATTATACCGGTTGTTGGAGGGGCTGGAGAAATTCACGGAAGCACTAAAAGTAGACCCCGGATGCATTTTGCTGTCCTGCGAATGGGACCACTTGAGGGCCATGTTCTTGGTCTGGAAAAAGTCCGCACTTCCTTTCTCGCCTGTCTGGTCGTTGGAATAAGTGAACCCGAAATTACCATTGAATTTGTAATTGACCTTATACCGGGAATTGACGTCCAGGCTCCAGGACCCGAGCGTGTAGATGTCGCCGGTCACGGACAAGTCGAAGTGGTTGCCCAGGACGAAATACATTCCCAAATCCCGGAGGTAGAAACCACGGGCACTTTCCTCCCCGAACGTCGGCATCAGCAATCCGGTCGCCCGGCTGGGCCGCTTCGGAACGAATCCGAAGGGGAGCACCAGCGGCAGGGGAACGTCTTCAACGACGGCCCAGGCCGGGCCGAAGACCGTTTTCTGCGAAGGCTTCGTGATGATCTTGGCGGCTGTAAGATGCAGGTAATAATGCGGTTCGTCCAGGTCGCACACCGTGTAGCGGCCGTTGGTGATGTTGACAGAACGGTCCGGCATCATCTTGATGTTCCGGCCATGGAGCAAACCCTCGTCCTGCTGGGTTACCATATTGGTAATCCGGGCTTTGCGCGAATTGAAATTGTAGCGCAATTCCTCCATGGTATAGGTGGATTTCCCCTCCGTCATGGTCGGCATCCCCTTGATTTCCCCGGTAAGCGTGTCGCGCGTTCCCCGGGCGAATACCGTCCCCGTCTTCATATCGTATTCCATGTAATCGGCGGTGAGTTTCAAGTTCCCGTAAGTCACGGAAACGTCGCCGTAGTAATAAGCCTTCCGCTGTCCGTCAGAGAACACTTCCACGACGGAATCCTTTGCGCCGGAAAAGGCCGGATGATCCAGGGAACTCTGTTTCATCAGGGCCGCGGAATCCACGCGGAACAGGGAATCCGCTTTCCGGATGGAATCGCGCACGGCCAGCAAGGAATCCGAGAGGGGAGGGACACTGTCCCGGTTATAGGCAACCGCCTGACTGAAAACATGTTGGTTGCGCCGACGACGATTCCGGTCTTGGGAAAAGCCATCGAAAGCAGAAAACAACAGAACAGCAACGACTGCAGCCAGTAACCACATGCTGCCGCCGCTTCCGGGAATCCTCCTACCTGTCCTGCGCACGCGAAATACGATTGAATGAAGTTTATTGAACAAATTTTATTATATTCGCGAAATGCAAATATAAGACCATTTTGAAACATTCGCAAAAACATATCGCCCTTCTTCTGCTTCTCCTCCCGATTGTATGCCTGTACAGCGGAGCGCAGAACAAGAAGGAATCGGCCGCATTGGGCCTGAAGACAGTCTGTATCGATGCCGGCCACGGCGGCCATGACGCCGGCTGCATCAGCCGGGACAAGATCAAGACCCAAGAAAAGGATCTGGCGCTCTCGATTGCCTTGTCTCTCCAGAAGAAGATCAAGGCGGCCTATCCGGACGTAAAGGTCATCATGACCCGCTCCGACGACCGTTTCATCGAGTTGGGCGACCGGGCCGCCATCGCCAACAAGGGCGGCGCAGACCTGTTCATCTCCAT
>CADBPH010000343.1 GCA_902796455.1 uncultured Bacteroidia bacterium | reverse complement strand
TGCGGGAGGGTTCCGCATACGGTAACGCCGGACCGGGCAAATTCAACGATCTGCTTCAGAACCGGGAGGGACATCCTGCGGCAGTTTTCTCCCAAGGCCAGAATGGAATAGGACATGCCTGAATCCGTGACCAAGTGTCCTTTCTCCGCCCGGACAACCTTCAGCAGGCCTTTGGGATTGATGAAGTCAAAGGCGTATCCGTCAGGTATTTCTGGCTGCTCTACCCCGTATAGACCGGTGATGCAATGATCCTCGCCGTAGTACCAAAGAATGTCCGCCACGAAGCGCCCTTGCTGCAGGAGATAGCAGCTCCGGGCCAGGTAATCAGTCCAGGCCCGCGCCATCGGCGCCCATGTCTCATGCCGGTTGAACCATTGCCCGTATTGGAACAGTCCCGCCCCGGGTTGATGGTCATCCGACGGCTGGTGGGCGGATTCATGGATGACAAAACGGTTGAGACCGGCCGCCAGGGCAAGATCCGCCGTACGTTTCATGTTACCCGGGCAATAGGTATAGGCATGTCCCTGAAGGCCGCTGACCGAGAAGGATTCCGCTGATACGATATTCTGACCGAATAAATGGGCTGTGGAAGCGGACTCTTGGATATCTGCCCGTCCCATCCAGACTTTGTGCCCGGACGGGGTGTTCTCCATCCAAATGGCAGACATGGGAAATGCTGCTGTCTGTTTCAGGTCCATCCCGTCCCCGACGAACAATCGGCCCAGTTCATGGGCTTCTGTGAATCGGCCTGACATGCCATATTCCTGGATGATGCCGTTGATCCGGTCATAATTCTCCGCAAATAAATCCCCGATGACTTCCCGCCAGTCCCACAGGAACCGTTCTGTCTCGGAGGAACTGTCCAATATTTCGCCGGCAAGGGCAGGGAGCCAGCGAATCAAGTCATATCCTTTCCTGGCCTTGAATTCCTCCGGCATCTTCCGGGTCCAGGTCATTTGTTCCGCTTCGTAACTGTCGGTCAGCAAATACTGGATTCCGCGCCGGCCCATCATGCCCCCGGAGGCTTCCTGATACAGGTTCAGATAATGGCGGAAATGATCGGTCCATGCCTGTGGATCCAGTTTGTCAACTTCCAATCCTGTCGCATCCTTGGGGGCAGGGTGGTTCTTTTTTCCCGTCAGTGTCTGGCCGAAACGGTAGATGCGCCAACGGCCTTGTGGAAGGGAGCAGGACAGGGCTCCGTCCGTCGCCGGTTCTCCCAGGATGACGATATCCCGGATTGCATCGGGAGAATCCGGCGTCGGGTGCTCCATGAAATCAATTTGTGCCGCGAATCCGGCTTTCTCCTCGGCCCGGTTCACTTTAGCCACTGGATGAAGGTGGAATTCCCGGATCCTATGGCCTTTTGCTGCGGCTCCATTCCGACGGGGAATCCGGAGTCGCCAGTGGCGGGCTGTCTGCGCAGGGAAATCAATGGTCATTGCGCAGAGTACATTGTCCGGAATCGGGGCGACACTTCGGAAATGCACCCCATCGTCACTACATTCCAAATACATCCGGGCAGGAGCAGGCATGGGAAGGAACCGTGGCCGGAAGGCTTCGCATCCGATTGTCACAGACCGGAAAGATTGCGGCTCAGGGAAATCGTACCGAATCCAGGCGTCCTCGCCCGGCCAGGCTCCAATTTGTACGAAATCACTGAAGCATCCGTCGGTGAGCATGTCAAGAGAGAATGTCCCCTCGCTGGAAGACACTGTCGCCCCCAACTCTTTCAAAGAACGGTCATTCTCCGGCATCCGTACGGCGACGACGGCGATATCCTTGTACCAGGGCTCGATATCCGAAGCCCCGGCATAAGGAATATCCTGGTATTTCCCGACTGTCGTGCAGGGTTCGGGCAAATGGAGAACCCGTTGGCCTCCTTCCGTTTCCAGGGTCCGCCAAACCAGCTTTTTCATGGCCTGTTCGGGCGGGACCCAGGGTCCTCCGGTGGAACTCCATCCCGGGGAACTGGCTACCGCTACGTCGATGCCCAGCGAATCTGTCAGATGCAAAGCGTAGCGGAAGGCATCTTTCCATGCTTCAGAAAGATAGGGAATCCGCTCCTGTACGAGTTGTTGGGTATTCCGTCCCCCGGCATCAAACTGGTGCAAGCCAGAAATGCCGATGGAATGCATCCACAGCAGGTCTTTCCTGATACCATCCTTGCTGATATTGCCGTCCATCCAGTGCCACCAGACCCAGGGATAGGCCTCCCGCGGCGGGGTTGTGGAGAAGTGCGCTGCAAGGATTTCAGGAGTTTGGGAATTGTCAGGTTTGCAAGCGACGGTCAGTAAACTCCAGGCCAGGACCAAGATCAGCTGTGAGAAAGCATGTTTCATGAACTGGTCACGGGTTAATTTTTGGTTCTCTCTTCAACCAAGATTTCGTACCAGACAGTCTTATACTGCGGGCCGATGGACAGGATGGCCTGTCCGGAAGAATCCGTTGTGACCGGAACTTCCTGCAGCCGTTCCCCGTCAGGTCCCAGCGCATAGCATTTCATTCTGTTGCCCAAACCTGCAAAGGAAAGTTTGGCGGGAATGCCTTCGCACAGAACAGGTCCTGTTCCGACATGTCCGCCCTCAGACTCTCCGCTGGAAATGCGTCCCGGCAAATCGCTGGGAGATACCAGTACTTCTCCAGTATTCCGGACGATACCCGTCGCAGCCAGCAGATAGGATCCAGGGGCCAGCACATTGCCGGGTCGGCTCTGGCCGATCGGCGAGGCTTGGGTCAGGGAAAGCGTCAGCCAGTCCAGCCGTGTTTTGCCGGGCGTCAGCACCATTCCCCGGAAAACGAAAGA
>CADBPH010000342.1 GCA_902796455.1 uncultured Bacteroidia bacterium | reverse complement strand
TATTGGAAATACTTGATTCGTCAGGATTTGCCAATATTACCGTAGATATTTCGCGCCTGGCTAGCGGGGAGTTTAACTACCAATATCACGACAACGAGCGGTATAAGGGAGAAGTGTGGTATAAGGGGTGGAAAAAAGAAATAATTGAAAACCAAAGGATGATTGATAAAATGACCTGGTGATAGTACAGTCCCGCTCTTTCCCGCTGGCTCGTCCCCGACCCCCTCGGCGAGAAGTACTACGACGTCAGTCCGTATGCGTATTGTGAAAATGCTCCAATAATTGTGTATCTTTGCGCCCTTGTCATGTGGTGGTCGCTGTCATTTCTGTCCGCCCTGCTGTTGGGCTGCTATGATTCCTTCAAGAAGGCTTCTCTGAAGGACAATGCCGTCATCCCGGTCCTGTTCATCAATACCTTGCTGTGCAGCCTGATCCTGCTCCCGATGGCGGTGCAGACCGGATTCGGCGGATGGAATGTCCAGAAATTCATATTGCTGAAGAGCTGCATCGTCCTGACTTCCTGGGTGGCGGGGTACTTCGCCATGAAGCATCTCCCGTTGACCCTGGTCGGGCCGGTCAATGCTACCCGCCCCGTGCTGGTTTTGATCGGGGCGATGTTCCTGTTCGGCGAACGGCTGAACGCATTCCAGTGGACGGGTGTTGCCCTGGCTGCCGTTTCCCTGTTCCTGATGAGCCGGAGCAGCCGTAAGGAAGGGATCGATTTCGGACATGACCGGTGGGTTTGGTGCTTGATACTCGCCGTTGTCACGGGCGCATGCAGCGGACTGTATGACCGGTATCTGATGGCTCCCGCAGCCAGTGGAGGGGCTGGCCTGAACCGCCTGCAGGTGCTGTCCTGGTACAATATCTACCAATGCGGCATGATGGGGATCCTGATGCTGGCGCTATGGCTGCCGAAGGAACGGAAATCCTCTCCGTTCCATTGGCACTGGACAATTCCCGGCATCAGTGTTTTCCTGGTCGCGGCGGATTACTTGTATCTGAAGGCGCTGACGGATCCCTTGGCCATGGTTTCGGTTGTTTCGATGATCCGGCGGGGGAGTGTGGTCGTGAGTTTTCTTTTCGGAGCGTGGATCTTCCACGAGAAGAACCTGCGTTCGAAAGCGCTGGATCTCGCCCTGGTATTGCTCGGGATGTTCTTCTTGTATTGGGGGTCCCGGTAGCCGGAAAGTCGGTTTTTCTCATCCTCCCGTCGCATTTTTGTTTGCAGAAACGTCCCGTTTTTCATACCTTTGTATCCCGTTATTATCATTCTTATGAAAAACGGGTTCGACAACGCGAAGTATCTCAAAATTCAATCAGAGCACATCAAGGAACGCATTTCCATGTTCGGCAACAAGTTGTACATGGAATTCGGGGGCAAGTTATTCGACGATTTTCATGCCAGTCGGGTCTTGCCGGGCTTTCAGCCGGACAGCAAACTCAGGATGTTGACCCAGCTGCGCGACCAGGCGGAAATCCTGATCGTCATCAGCGCCGTCGACATTGAGAAAAACAAGGTCCGGAACGATCTGGGGATTACCTACGACATGGATGTCCTTCGTCTGCGGGACGAATTCATCAATCGCGGATTTCTGGTCAGTTCAGTGGTTATTACGCATTTCCGTGGCCAGGAAAGTGCCGTGGCTTTCCGCAGCCGTCTGGAACGGCTGGGAATCAAGACGTATTGCCACCATACAATCGAAGGCTATCCCAACAACGTTTCCCTGATTGATTCGGACGAGGGCTTCGGCCGCAATGATTACGTCGAAACGACCCGTCCGCTCGTCGTCGTCACCGCACCCGGCCCCGGAAGCGGCAAGATGGCCGTTTGCCTGAGCCAGCTTTATCAGGACAGCCGTCGGGGGATCAAGGCGGGCTATGCCAAGTTCGAGACCTTCCCGATCTGGAACCTGCCTCTGAAACATCCGGTGAATGTGGCATATGAGGCTGCGACAGCCGATTTGAACGATGTCAACATGATCGATCCGTTCCACCTGGAGGCTTACGGCGAGACGACGGTCAATTACAATCGGGATATTGAAATTTTCCCGGTGCTGAACGCGATTTTCGAGGATATTTATGGCGAGAATCCGTACAAGTCTCCGACAGACATGGGTGTGAATATGGTCGGTTACTGCATCAGCGACGATGAGGTTTGCTGCGAAGCCTCCCGGCAGGAAATCATCCGCCGGTATTATACCGCCTTGAACAAGTTGGCTGACGGACAGTGTAATGACCAGGAAGTCAATAAGATTGCACTTTTGCTCAAGCAGATGAAGATAACGACGGCCTACCGGAAAGTTACGGTCGCCGCGAAGGAGCGCCGGGATGCCTGCGGGAAACCCTCGGCTGCCATCGAACTGCCCGATGGTTCGATCATCACTTCCGAGACCAGTCCGTTGCTCGGCCCGAGTGCGGCTCTGATCCTGAACGCATCCAAATACCTGGCGGGGATTCCCCACGAGGTGAAGCTGATCCCCAAGAACATGATCGAACCGATCCAGAAGACCAAAGTGTCGTATCTCCACGGTCACAATCCGCGGCTTCATACGGATGAGGTCCTGGTCGCACTGTCGATGCTGAGCCCGGCGGATGAGAATTGCTCCCGCGCGCTGGAACAGTTGCCGAAATTTGACGGGTGCCAGGTTCATACGACGGTGATGCTGAGCGAGGTGGATCGCAAGATATTCAAGAAACTCGGGGTCGGACTGACATCCGATCCCGTCAGAAAACAATAGTTATGAAATGCCTCAGCCCCGGCCGGGCCCTTGTCTTCAAAATCGGTTTGACGGGCTTCCTGGCTTTGTTGATGTTGATACCCCTATCCATGATCCGGGAGCAGATCCAGGATCGTCAGCAGTTTGCGCAGCAAAGTGTGGACGAAGTTTCAGCGGCATGGGGACGGGCACAGGTCCTCGCGGGTCCCTGTCTCCGTTTCCAGTGGGAACAAGAGGAAAAGGATGCGGACGGGAAGGTCCGTCCGGTCCGGCATTCAGAAACCGTTTATCCCCGGACGCTCCGTTACGATATCGATGTTGACACGCAATTGCTGCACCGGTCGATTTACGACATCATGGTGTATCATGCGGACGTCCGTTCCGAGGGCGCGTTCATCCTGCCTGCGGATAGGATTCCTTCCGGCGCGTCCTGTACGCTTTCCATGGGGATCGAGGACCTGCGGGGCATCGGTGGGAACCCGGCCTTTACGTTTGGGGACGAGTCGGCCTGCTTCTCCCAAAGCAGTGGGCAGGAGATGTTTCAGGAGGTGGTTGTCCGTCCGGAATTGTTTGATGGAAAGACACTTCTTCCTTTCACGATGTCCATTCCCGTGAAGGGGTCCCACTCCTTGAAAGTGAAACCTTATGGGGACGCGACGGAGGTGACCGTCCGCTCCGACTGTCCTTCACCGTCGTTCTGCGGGGATTTCCTTCCCGAGGAACGGGAGATCCGCCCGGATGGTTTCCAGGCCCGGTGGAGTGTTTCTCAGATCAACCGGGGCGCGCCCGATGATGCGCTTTTCGGTGTCGACCTGCTGCAAGGCATCACCCAGTACCAGCAGGCGACCAGGACCGTCAAGTACGGAATCCTGATCATTCTGCTGGTGTTCATCGCCGGGCTGGCCGTGGAATGGGTGACACGGCGGGAAATCCATCTGATCCAGTATCTGGTGATCGGCCTGTCGCTGGTGCTGTTCTACGCGCTGGTCCTGTCTTTCTCGGAATTCATGGCATTCGGCTGGGCTTATCTGCTGGCTGCAGCCCTGACGGTGTCGGCATTGCTGGGCTATTTCCTGGGCATCTTGAAGCACCGGTCGGCCTATGTCCTCGCCCTGCTGGTTGCCCTGGCGTATGCGCTCAGCTACATCCTGCTCCAGATGCAAACCTATGCTTTGTTGTCCGGGACGCTGCTCCTGTTTGTGATGCTGGTGATTGTCATGTATTTTACACGCAATCTCGCAGAAGAAATCCGCCACGAATAAAAAAGGTTAGTTCATGTACGATTTGTTTTTCTCTTCCGGTACCGGGCATTCCCTGATGGTACTGTCCATCGTGATCGGACTGGGACTTTTGCTCGGAAAATTAAAAGTGAAAGGGCTCTCTTTCGGGGCTGCATGGATTCTGTTTGTCGGAATCCTCTTTTCAGCCCTGGGCATCGGGACGGATTCTCTGTTCCTGCACTTCCTCAAGGAGTTCGGCCTGCTGCTCTTTGTCTTTTCCGTCGGTCTCCAGGTCGGCCCCGGTATTTTCCATTCCTTCCGCAAGGAAGGCTTGCGCCTGAATATCTCCACCCTGTTGTCCGTCCTCCTGTGTGTGGCCTGCGTACTGGTCATTTATGCCATTTCCGGCGAAGATTTGCCCTCGCTGGTCGGCAGCATGACCGGTGCCGTGACGAATACGCCCGGTCTGGGAACGGCGCAGCAATCCTATTACGATGCCGTGCACGGGACTTTCCTGGCTGAGGTACAGCATCCGGAGACCTCTTCGCGTATCGCCCATGCCTTTGCCATCGCTTATCCGGTCGGCATTCTGGGGGTCATCGGGGTCATCGCCCTTCTGCGTCGGGTTTTCCGGATTGATTTGGAAAAAGAGCGGGTCGCCTCTTCAAGTGACGGCCAGGGAGAAGAGCAAGTGGTTTCCCGGGTATTCGAAGTGGAGAACCCCGCCGTGTTCGGAAAGCATCTTTCTGAAGTGACGGGCAAATTCGATGTCACGGCCATTATTTCCGGATTGACCCGTCAAGGAAAAACCATTCCTGCTACGGAGGATCCCGTGCTGGAGAAGGGCGACCGAATCCAGGCAGACCTGAATCTGAAGGATGAGCGGATTGTCCGGATCCTTTTCGGAAAGGAGGTCGGGTTGCCCTCCGTTGTCCGTTCGGGTAAAATGGGGAGCCGGATGATTATTGTGACCAAGAGCGGACTCAACGGAAAGAAACTGCGGGATCTGTCTATCTCTGAGAAGTATGGCGTCACGGTGACACGGGTAGTCCGTTCCGGGGTGAATCTCGTGGCGCGGGACGACTTGTACCTGCTGATGGGTGATTCCCTGAAAGTGATCGGAGATGAAGAGGATATCAATCGCCTGGCCGAATTCGTGGGAAACAGCAGCCGTGCCTTGGACAAACCGAATCTGATTCCGGTGTTTATCGGTATCGGATTGGGCATCATCCTGGGAGCGGTTCCGATCCGTTTCCCGGGGATGAGTCATGCCGCCCACCTGGGAATAGCGGGCGGGACCTTGCTTGTCGCCATTTTGATCGGCTATTTCGGCCCGACATGGGGGATTACAACCTACACGACGGCGAGTGCGAATAGAATGATCCGCGAAATCGGACTTTCCCTGTTGCTGGGGACTGTCGGGCTCGGGGCTGGCGGTGCGTTCGTCCAGGGATTTTCCCTTTCCGGCTGGCACTGGATCCTGTATGCGGCCATCATCGCGGTAGTCCCGACGCTTCTGACGGGTTTGTTTGCCCGTTATGTCATGAAAATGAATTTCTTCCAGATTTGCGGATTGCTGACCGGCGCAACCCTGAACTCCCCGGTTCTGGATTGCGTGGAAGAGAACTACAAGTCGCATCAGGTCTCTGTCAGTTTCGCCATGGTTTATCCGCTGGCGATGTTCCTGCAAGTCGTTGCGGCGGAATTGCTGATTCTTTTATCTTGTGCCTAGCGTATGAAAGTGACATTGCTTCAGTCCGCTCCGGTATGGGGAGATCCGCAGGCGAGCCGTGCGGCGCTCGGTCCCATCCTGGCCGGTGTCGGGGAAACGGATTTGATCGTTCTTCCGGAAATGTTCTCGACCGGCTTTGTCACCGAGCCGGAAGGCATGGCGGAGAACGGCCTCCAGCGGGATTGCGATACCCTGGAATGGATGCGGCAGGTCGCTGCCGGCCGCGGTGCCGCTGTCGCCGGCAGCCTGGCCGTGCAGACGGAAACCGGTTTCCGGAACCGGTTTTATTTCGTGCGCCCTGACGGCGGGGTCAGCTATTATGACAAAAGGCATCTTTTCTCCTATGCGGGAGAGCAGCGTCGGTACACGCCCGGGGAAAGCCGCGTGATTGTCCCGTGGAAGGGGTTCCGGATTTTGCTCCAGGTCTGTTATGACCTTCGTTTCCCGGTGTTCAGCCGGAACCGGATCGCGAAAGAAACGGGTTCTCCGGAATATGATCTGGCCCTGTATGTGGCGAGCTGGCCGGAATCCCGGATCGATGCCTGGGACTGCCTGTTACGGTCGCGTGCCATCGAGAATCAGTGCTTTGTGGCCGGAGTGAACCGGGTGGGACAGGATCCCGGGAACCGGTATTGCGGAAATTCCGTTTTGTTGGGCCCTGGCGGGAATTTGATTTCAAATTGTAAGAAAAATGCCGTTGATTTTTCGACTGTAACGATTTGCATGTCGGATTTGGATGCATTCCGGAAATCGTTCCCAACCCTGTTTGATGCTGATTGATTGCATTTTTCTGATTATTTTCTTGCATTTTCGGTTCATATTAGTTAGATTTGAATCCGGTTACAAATCATAACTCAAGAAAATGAACGTACACGTGCTCGGCCTTTCCCTCCTTATTCTCGTGGAATAATTTCGCGGGCGGGAACGGCGTAACGGTATGAAAAACAATACGACCCCTTCTCAGCCCGCGCTGAGGAGGGGTTTTTAACAAATAGAATATGGTACATCCTTTTCGTAGCAGTATTACATTCGAAGGCAGGCGCATGGCCGGTGCCAGGGCGCTGTGGAAAGCGGCCGGCATGAAAAAGGAACAAGTCGGCAAGCCCGTCATCGCCGTAGTCAACTCTTTCACCCAGTTTGTCCCGGGCCATACGCATCTGCATGACGCCGGGCAGATCGTCAAGGAAGAAATCGAGAAATGCGGATGCTATGCTGCCGAGTTCAACACGATTGCCGTAGATGACGGCATCGCCATGGGACATGACGGCATGCTGTATTCCCTCCCGTCCCGGGAAGTCATTGCCGACAGCATCGAATACATGGTGAATGCGCACAAGGCCGATGCGATGGTGTGTATCAGCAATTGTGACAAGGTGACGCCCGGCATGCTGATTGCCGCGATGCGCTTGAATATCCCGGCTGTTTTCGTCTCCGGCGGGCCCATGGAAGCCGGTGTCCGCGGGGC
>CADBPH010000341.1 GCA_902796455.1 uncultured Bacteroidia bacterium | reverse complement strand
TCTCCGTGAAAAAGAGCAATATACGTTGGATGAAATCTGCCAGGCCATGGGACAGCCCGGCTCCGGGCTTCCACCGCGCTGGCTCGCTGTCCTGCGCAAACTGATTGATGCCGGAGAGGTTGCGCCTCCCGCCGATCCGCAGTAACCGTTTCCTCCGACTAGTCTGCCGTCAGGGTCAGCCCGTCGTAGGCCGGGCGCAAGTCCGTCCGCTTGCAGGGGTAATCCTTTTTCAGTTGTTCGCAGAAGGCATCATATTGCGGGAAAGCATGGGACAGGTGGGTGAGCCAGGTGTGCTTGGCGCCGATCCTCTCCGCCAGGGCAGCCGCCTCGTGCAGGCTGAAATGCGAATGGTGCGGATGGTAGCCTACCGTGTTGAGAGTCAAGTGCTCCAATCCCTCGAGTTTCGCCAGTTCCGCCTCGTCGATCCGGTTCATGTCGGTGATATAGGCGATCTTTCCGAAGCGGAATCCCAGCACCGGCATCGGGCCGTGCCAGCCGCGGATCGGGGTGATGACAACACTCTTGCGGGTGGGATCTGCCTGGTGGTCGGCCGTTTCCACGATTCGGTCGGAAGTCGGGGACAGCGTTCCGTCGCTCCGCCGGAAGAAATTCCCTTTGTCATGGTCCCAGGTCAGCTCTCCGTCCGGATGGTTTTGATAGAGGATAAACGGCTGTTCATCAATCAGGTTGACATGCCATTCCGGCGCTCCGGGGTATTTGGGCAGCGTGAAGGCATAGGCGTACTCTTCCCGCAGCGTCTCGAGCACGCGCTCTTCGCAGTAAATCTCCACGGCCTTGCGGCAAATATAATTCAGCGAGCGGACGTCATCCAGCCCTCCCGTGTGATCTTTGTGGTTGTGCGTCAACAGAATGGCGTCGAGGTCGGACAACCCGGCACGCAGCATCTGGCTGCGGAAATCCGGTCCGGCATCCACCAGGATTTTCATCCCGCCGTATTCGACATATACGGACGAGCGGAACCGTTTGTCGCGCGGATCCCGCGACTGGCAGACCGGGCAGCGGCAGCCGATGATTGGAACGCCTTGCGACGTCCCTGTCCCCAGGAAAGTCAGCCGCGTCCCGCTCATAACACGACCTCCTCGACGGTTCCGACGCGGGTGGGATCCCACGGCCGTTCTACGCGGATGTAATTGCTTGTGTATCCGGACATTTTCCCATCTTTGACATCGGACTCCCAAAGTACTTTCTCCCGGATTCCCCGGTTGGCGTCCCGGAACTCCGTTTCCAGTTCGCGGCACAGCGCCTCGAGCCGTTCTACGCGGGCGGTCTTGACCGATTCCTGCACTTGTCCGGGCAGGGTGGCCGCCCGGGTCCCCGGCCGTTTGGAGTAGGGGAAAATATGCAGGAAAGCGGGCCGGATCCGTTCCGCAAGGAATCGGTAGGTCTCCTGGAAGCGTTCCTCCGTCTCGCCGGGTAACCCGGCGATGACATCGATGCCGAAAAAGACTTTCGGCCGTCCGGGGCCTTCCATCTTTTCCCGGACCCGGTCGATCCGCCCGGCGAAAAGGGCCGTATCGTAGCGGCGTCCCATGGCCCGGAGCAGGGAATCGCTGCCCGTTTGCAGCGGGATGTGGAAATGCGGCAGGAACTTGGTGCCGGAAGCGATCCAGTCGATGATGTCGTCGGTCAGCAGGTTGGGCTCGATCGATGAAATCCGGTATCGTTCAATTCCTTCCACCTCGTTCAGGGCCTTCAGCAGGTCGAGGAACGATTCTCCGGTCGTCCGCCCGAAGTCGCCGGTATTGACCCCGGTCAGGACGATTTCCTTCATCCCCGCGACGGCGATTTCCCGGGCTTGCCGGACCAGGGTGCAGATGGGCAGGTTCCGGCTTTCTCCCCGGGCATAGGGGACCGTGCAGTATGCGCAGAAATTATTGCATCCGTCCTGCACTTTCAGGAAAGACCGGGTCCGCTCGCCGCCGGACCATGCCCCCATGATATCCGTGGAGATGGCATGGTACTCCTCCGCGAGGCTCTGCGCCTTGTACGAGCCGTCTTCCGGGGCTGTCCCTTCCCGCAGGAACTGCAGCGTCCGGGAAACAAGCCGGCTTTTCTCCCGGGCGCCGAAGACGAGCGCAACGCCCTCGATGGCGGCGACTTGCTCCCGTTTCAGTTCCGCATAGCACCCCGTGACCACGATGACCGCCCCGGGAGCGGTGCGGTGATATTTCCGGATCAGGTTCCGGGCTTTTTTCTCGGCATGCTCCGTAACCGCGCAGGAATTGACCAGGTAGACATCTGCCGGCTCTGCGGCGGATACTACGTCGAATCCTTCCCGGCGGAATGCCCGCTCATAGGTGGAGGTTTCCGCGTAGTTGAGTTTGCATCCGAGCGTCGTAAAGGCAATTTTCATGATAGCAGGAGAAATACGCAGGGGCGCTTGCCGATCTGCGGAGGATTCTTTTTCCAGGCACCGATGCGCCGTGTTTTCAGGAAGGCGTCGGGCAGGGTCAGGTCCGCTGCGATGCACAGCCGGGTTCCATCCTGGCACACGGACAGGATGTCCGTCAGCATGGCATCATTGCGGTAGGGGGTCTCGATGAAGATTTGCGTTTGTTTGAGTGCGGCGGAGCGGCGTTCGATTTCGCGGAGGGCTTTGCGCCGTTCCTCGTTCTTCGC
>CADBPH010000340.1 GCA_902796455.1 uncultured Bacteroidia bacterium | reverse complement strand
CGGGGAGAGGTCATCCTGATTCCCGCCGAGGTCACGGATTATTTCCTTGTCCCGCGTGAGCGGAATGCCTGTTTGCTGGAGTGCGGTGTCGGCCACCATGAAGCAGAGGACACCTATCTGGACAATGCAGGGAAAGAATACAGAAATTTACCAAATTGACACCTTATGCCTGACGTAATCAGAATTGACAAGTACATCTGGGCCATCCGGGCTTTCAAGACCCGCAGTGAGGCGACGGAGGCCTGCAAAGGCAACCGGGTTAAGGTGGATGGCGTTCCGGCCAAGCCCTCCAAAGTAGTCAAAGTGGGGGATACCATCGAGATCCGGAAGGGCGCCATTCAATTTACCTATCGTGTTAAAGCGCTGGTAGGTAACCGGATAGGCGCAAAATTGGTGCCCGATTTTGCCGAGAACCTGACTCCGCAGTCAGAGTTGGACAAACTTCGGGCACCTGTAGAAACATTCTTCCTGAAGCGGGAACGGGGCGCGGGCCGTCCGACGAAAAAGGACCGTCGGGAAATGGACCAGATGTGGGATCATCTCGACTACAATGCCGAGGATATTCCCGATGACATCGCCTACCGTTTCGGCCTGCAGGACGAAGATTAATTACTTCTTCTCTCCGAAATACCGCTGGAGCAGGCCATAGAATCCGGCACCGTGGCGGGCCTCATCCTTGGCCATTTCGTGTACGGTGTCATGGACGGCGTCGTAACCCAGTTTCTTGGCTTTCATGGCGATGTCCAGTTTTCCCTCGCAGGCTCCGGCTTCCGCTTCGTAGCGCTTCTTCAGATTGGTTTTCGTATCCCAAACGACATCTCCGAGCAACTCGGCGAATTTCGAAGCATGTTCGGCTTCTTCGAAGGCATACCGCTTGAAGGCATCCGCAATCTCCGGATATCCTTCCCGTTCGGCTTGCCGGCTCATGGCCAGGTACATGCCGACTTCCGAGCACTCAGCATTGAAATTGTCCCTGAGTCCCTGGACGATTTCGGGATCGTCGACTTGACCGTCTCCGATATGGTGTTCGCAGGCCCAGTTGGGCTTACCGTCCTCTTCCTTGATTTCTACGAATTTATCTGCTTTGACATGGCATTGGGGGCATTCTGCGGGCGGGTTCTCCCCTTCGTAGACATAACCGCAGACCATACATCTGAATTTCTTTTTCATGTGAGCGATTCTTTTAATTGTTTGGACCAAAGATAAGTAATTCGGACCTGATTTCAAAAGAAGTTCGATTATTCGGATAGATTTCCGATAAAAATGAGTATATTTAACTGAAAAGAAAATGTCGATATGACGCCTTTCCTCCGACAGGTCGCGGACCATTATTTTCTTCAAGAGAAGCTGGAGCACATCCTTTTCGTCTTCCCCAACCGGAGGTCGATGGCTTTTTTCAAGAAGTATCTGGCTGAAGCTGTTGCCGATCCGGCGAAAAATGCGGCTGCACCCGGGCATGGCGGTACGGTCCGTCCCGTGGTCCAGCCGGCGATGCTCACCATCAGCGATTTTTTCTCCCGCTCATGCGGCCAGGGAACCGCGGACCGGGTTTCGTTGCTCCTGGAATTGTATGAGAGTTATGTCTCCCTGAATCCGCAGGCGGAACCGTTGGATGATTTCATCTTCTGGGGAGATGTGCTTCTGGCGGATTTCGGTGATGTGGATAAGTACCTGGTTGATGCCCGGATGATTTTTGCCAATATCTCGGAACTCCGCGACATGCAGGGCGGCCTGGATTACCTGACGGAGGACCAGCGGGCGGCTATTCTTTCCCTGGTCTCCCATTTCCGGGAAGGGGGCATCCTGCAGGTGGATCCGGAGGACAGCAACGTCAAGGCGCGTTTCCTGAAAATATGGAACCTGCTTTTCCCTTTGTATTCCCGTTTCCGCAAACGCCTGGAGGAGAAGGGGATGGCCTATGAAGGCATGATTTACCGTGCCTTGGCGGAACGGATGCGTACCGAAAGTGCGGCTGATGTGCTGGCAGAGCGGTTCCCCGGGGTGGAGAAGGTCGTTTTCGTCGGCCTGAATGCCCTGAATGCCTGTGAGCATGCGGTCCTGGGGAAGATCTGCCAGGCGGGTTTGGGGGAATGCTGCTGGGACTATTCCAGCCCGATGATCCGCGATCCCCGGAACCGTT
>CADBPH010000339.1 GCA_902796455.1 uncultured Bacteroidia bacterium | reverse complement strand
TTAACGTCCGGAGTGGAAGTATCGATGGTATCAATGGCCTGGACACCTTCCAGGGACTGGGCCGGCTTGAACTGCGGTCTGGGAATAAGCAGTTCGGCCTGCGCTTTGTCCATCTTCATGGTGTCCGAGAGTGGATTCTGGGCAAAAATCTGTCCTGCTGCAAGGACCAATAGAACGGCCCCTGCATGTAATTTCTTGAAAAACATGTACTTGCTTACAGTGTTGCGCCGAAACGGGTCGACAGGATTTCTTTTGTCTTGGCGATTTTTTCCTCCAGCAATTCTTTCGAGCGGGCCTCGCAGATGAACCGGAGATAGGGTTCCGTATTGGACGGGCGGATATTGAACCACCATTGCGGGAATTCTACCCGGTAGCCGTCAAAATCCATGACAGCCGTGGGTTCCTCTTCTGCCGTGAAGAAGGCCCGGACGGCATCCATGGCTCCCTGTTTGTCTTCTATGCGAAAATTGATCTCGCCGGAATTTTCGTAGCGGGTGATTTTGTCGATGAGGCTGCTGAGCGTGATGCCTTTCTTCTTCAAAGATGCGACAACGCGCAGCACCAGCAGCGAGGCGAGCAGGCCACTGTCGGAATAGAAGAAATCTCTGAAATAATAGTGCCCGGCCAATTCTCCTCCCCATACGCCGTCAATCTCGCGGAGCTTCAGGGCGGCGTTGGCCCGGCCGACTTTCCAGGTATGCATGGTGCAGCCCATGGGCTCGAGATATTCTCCGACCGCTTTCGAACTGCGGATGTCCTGCAGGACGATGCCGGGCTGGTTCCGTTCGTCCACGAAATAATGTCCCAGCACGGCGATCATCAGGTCCGGCGAAATGAAGCGGGCTTTGTCATCGACGAACATGACACGGTCCGCGTCCCCGTCGTAAATGACACCGACATCGGCCCCGGTCTTCCCGACCAGGTTGCGGAGCGCCTCTACATTCTTGGGGATCAGTGGATTCGGCTCATGGTTCGGGAAGGTGCCGTCAAGCGTATCGAAAAGGTATTCCGGCTGGTCGCCGAACAATTCCCCGGCCAGCAGGCAGGCCATCCCGTTGGACAGGTCCATGGCTACTTTCAGCCCGGACAGGTCCGCTTTGTACCCGCGCAGGAATTTCAGGTAATCCTCCCGGATATCCATTTTATGGACGGATCCTTTTTTGGCGGCCGGAACGACAGGTTCGTCCGTGTCAATCCATTCCTTGATCTGTCCCAGGCCGGTTTCATAACCGACAGGCAGGGCGTTTTCCCGGGATACTTTCAGCCCGTTGTATTCTTTCGGATTGTGGGATGCGGTAATCTGGACGGATGCCTTGAATCCGTAATTCGCAGTGCCGAAATACACCATGGGCGTCGTACTGAGCCCGATGTCATATACGTCGGCTCCGGCATCGTTGATTCCCCGGAGGAGGTAGTCGTGGATTTCATCGGAGGAGGTCCGGCAGTCCCTTCCTACCAGTACTTTGGTGGCACCCAGCAGTTTCGGCAGGAAGAAACCGACCTTGTAGACGGTATCCCGGTCGAAATCCACATTGTAGATGCCGCGGATATCATATGCATGAAATGCTCCCATAGAAGGTTGTTGGTTTTAATACTTCTTACAAAAATAAAGGATTTTTTGCAAAGGCACAAGCCGGCCCCGGCAGGCACAGCGTCAGCGCAGCTTCGTCTTGTAGTGCGTGGAAGCCTTGCCGTGGGCGATGCCGACCAATTTCTTGGCAATCATCTTCTTGCGGATTGGGGCGACGAAATCGGTGAAGAGATCTCCGTCCAGGTGGGACATCTCGTGCTGTACCATCCTGCAGGCGAATTTGTCAAAGGTCTCCGTCACTTTCGTGAACGATTCGTCGTAATATTCCACGGTGATCTTGGACGGGCGCCGGACGTCGGCATAGATGCCCGGAATGCTCAGGCAGCCTTCGGAATACTCGCAGGTGTCTTCACTTTCTTCCAGGACGACCGGATTGATCATGGTCCTGCGGAAATCCTTCAGATAACTGTAGACGTCCGTCATCTCCGTCCCGTCGACAATCAGGACGCGCAGGCTCACGCCGATCTGGGGAGCGGCCAGCCCGCAGCCGTCCGCGCGCGCCAGGGTGTCCTTGAGGTCCTGGATAAGGCTTGTCAGTTCTTCTTTTTTCGTCAGATCCGCCGCTGCGGCTTTCTGTCGGAGCACATCGGCTCCATAGAGGTATATCGGTTGTATCATAGTATTGTCAACGATGGTTTTTCTTCCCCGTCCGGGAAACTTTCCGGCTGCGCGTAAGGGGGATGGACAAGGCGTCCGCCGCAAAAGATATGCCACCCTCCCGTGCTGTCTGCCGGTCGAGCCACCCTTGCAGGATGAGCGCCGCGCTGATTTTGTCGACGGAAGTCGGATCCCTCCGGTCCCGTGCTTTCATGCCCCCGTCAATCATCGCCCGGTGCGCCAGGACAGACGTGAAGCGTTCGTCTTCCAGTGTGACCGGGATATCCGGGAAGGCCTTGCGGAGCTTTTCCAGGAAGACTTGGACATCCGCCGCAGCCTCTGCGGGGGTGTTGTCCAGGTTTTTGGGAAAACCGACCACAAAGCGGGTGATTGACTCCTCGCGGGCATAATTTTCGAGATAATCTATTATCTTTGCAGAGGGTACGGTTTCCAGCGCGGTGGCGAAGATACCGAGCGGGTCGCTTGCCGCGATCCCGGTCCGCTTCTTCCCGTAGTCTATGCCGATAATCCTGTCCACGATGCAAAGGTAACATTTTTAAAGGAATATTCATGCCCGGCCAGAATAAGGACGATAAAGTGAAACACTTCCGGCTTTCGCTGGTAAATGACCAGACCCATGCGCAATTGTGGGTCGGCCGCTTCACGCGGGGCGGATTGACGGTGGCTTTGGTGTCTGCCGTGGTGGGTTTGTTGCTCGCCATGTTCTGCCTGGTGGCCTTCACGCCGCTGCGGACCTTCATTCCCGGCTATCCGGATGCCCATACCCAGCGGGCGGCGATCCGGAACGCCATGCGTATCGACTCGCTCCAGCGGGTGATTACCCGGTGGGAATTCTATTCCGAGAATCTCCGGCGGGTCGTGGAAGGGGAGGATCCGGTGCGGATCGACAGCATAATCCGGTCGCTTCCGGCCCAGGACAAGGCGGAATGGGATGCGGAAGCCCTGCGCCGCCGGGATTCCCTGCTGCGGGCAGAGGTGATGGAAACCGAGAAATTCGGGCTGTCGCTCACGCAGAAGCGGAATCTGCCGATCGAGGGGATCCATTTCTTCCCGCCCGTCAAAGGGGTGGTCTCCCAGGGCTTTGATCCGGTCATCCATCCGGCCGTCGACATTACGGCTCCCGGGGGATCGGTGGTGGCATCTGTCCTGGACGGGACGGTTGTCAGCGCACTCTGGAACGATGAGTCGGGCTATACGATCCAGATCCAGCATCCGGATGAATTGATTTCCATTTATAAACATAACGAGAAATTGTTGAAAAAGAGCGGGGACAAGGTGAAGGCCGGGATGCCGGTAGCCCTTGTGGGCAATACGGGCAGCCTCACTACCGGAACGCATCTCCATTTCGAACTCTGGTACAAAGGAGAAGCGATCGATCCCGCCAGATATATCAGCCTCGGAACGGGGCAGTAAACATGAAGAAAAGGAAGATAGCGATTCTCGGGTCCACCGGTTCGATCGGAACCCAGGCTTTGGATGTCATCGGGCAGCACCCGGACTTGTTTGAGGTGGAGTTGTTGACTGCCAACAGCCAGGTTGACCTGCTGGCCAGCCAGGCGGTGCGGTTCGGGGCGAACCATGCAGTCATTTGCCGGGAGGACCGGTATGATGCGCTGGCTTCGGCGCTCGATGGAACGGACACCAAGGCGTTTGCCGGCATGGATTCGGTCTGCAGCCTGCTGGAGGGGGAGAACATCGACCTCGTCCTGACGGCCATGGTCGGGTTCAGCGGCTTGCGTCCGACCCTGACGGCGATCCGGTCCGGCAAGGTCATCGCTTTGGCCAACAAGGAAACACTGGTTGCCGGCGGCGCGCTCGTCATGGAAGCATCCAGGCGGTATCATGCCCCTGTCATCCCGGTCGATTCCGAACATTCCGCCATCTTCCAGTGCCTTCTGGGTGCCCCGGTGGAGAGCGTTTCGAAGATTCATCTGACCGCATCGGGAGGACCGTTCCTGACCTGGCCGAAGGAGCGGATTGCCCAGGCCCGCCCGGCAGATGCCCTGAAGCATCCGAAATGGAGCATGGGAGCGAAGGTGACGATCGATTCCGCCTCGCTGATGAACAAGGGATTGGAGATGATAGAAGCAAAATGGCTGTTCGACCGGCGTCCGGAGGACATCCATGTGCTCGTCCATCCCGAATCGATTATCCATTCCATGGTCGAATTCCGGGACGGCGCCGTGATCGCCCAGCTGGGGTGCCCGGACATGCGCCTGCC
>CADBPH010000338.1 GCA_902796455.1 uncultured Bacteroidia bacterium | reverse complement strand
GTCGATCGGATAGGACACGCGCGTGTTCTCCGTGATGGACTTGTCAGCGAAGTCAATCTTGCCATCCTTGTCGAGGACAACGTTCTCGAGGAGGGCGTTGCGCTTGATGGCGCCGTAGATGTCCGGCTCGGACTCCATGTCGAGGTTGATGACCTTTGCATAGCAGCCACCCTCGAAGTTGAAGACACCCTTGTTGTCCCAGCCGTGCTCGTCGTCGCCGATCAGCAGACGCTTCGGGTCGGTAGAAAGGGTGGTCTTGCCGGTTCCGGAAAGGCCGAAGAAGATGGCGGTGTTCTCACCGTTCATGTCCGTATTGGCGGAGCAGTGCATGGCAGCGATGCCCTTGAGCGGCAGGTAGTAGTTCATCATCGAGAACATACCCTTCTTCATCTCGCCGCCGTACCAGGTGTTCAGGATCACCTGCTCGCGGGAAGTAACGTTGAAGGCAACGCAGGTGTCGCTGCGCAGGCCGAGTTCAGCGTAATTCTCGACGCGGGCCTTGGAAGCGCAGTAAACCACGAAGTCAGGCTCCTGGTCGAATTCGGCCTGGTTCTTCGGACGGATGAACATATTGGTCACGAAATGGGCCTGCCATGCAACCTCCATGATGAAGCGCACCTTCATGCGGGTGTCCGCATGCGTTCCGCAGAAACCGTCGACGACGAAAAGACGTTTGCCGGAAAGCTGCTTCTTGGCGAGGTTCTTGACCTCTTTCCAAACCTTCTCGGACATCTTGTGGTTGTCATTCGGATAGCCTTCCGTAGTCCACCAGATCTCGCCGGGAGCGCCTTCCTTGGTGGTCTTGTCATAGACAATGTATTTGTCTTTGGGAGAACGGCCGGTGTAGATGCCGGTCATGACGTTGATGGCTCCAAGTTCGGTCACCTGACCCTTGTCGTAGCCTTCCAGTCCGGGCTTGGTCTCTTCATTGTAGAGAACTTCGTAAGTCGGGTTGTAAAGTACTTCCTTCACGCGGGTGATACCGTACTTGCTCAAATCCATTTTTGGCATAATTGCTTTTTATTTTTAAAAAATTAAACTTGATCCGTATTCTTTTTTGAGGCGCCGCAAATTTAGAAAGTGTTTTGATTTATTCCTACGGAATCGTGAATAATTTACTAATTTTACAGCGCCGGGCCGCGCATTATTGCTACAAAAAACAAGCCATCGGAAACTGTCATGACACCACTTGACGTATTAAAACGATACTGGGGATACGAATCTTTCCGACCCATGCAGGAAGACATCATCAATGCCTCCCTGCGCGGGGAAGATGTGCTGGCCATCCTGCCGACCGGCGGCGGGAAATCGGTCTGTTTCCAGGTCCCCGGAATGATGCGTGACGGGCTGACCCTGGTGGTCACGCCGCTGATCGCCCTGATGAAAGACCAGGTCCAGCAATTGCAGGACCGGGGAATCCGGGCAATCGCCATCCATGCCGGGATGCAGCGGCACGACGTCGACCTGGCCCTGAACAACGCCGCCTATGGCGATTACAAATTCCTGTACGTCTCGCCGGAACGCCTGGGAACCTTCTTGTTCCGCTCCTACGCCGGTGTGCTGGGAATCAGCTGCATCGTCGTGGACGAGGCGCATTGCATCTCGCAGTGGGGCTATGATTTCCGCCCCGATTACCTGCGGATCGGCGAACTGCGCAAAGTTGTCAAGGCCCCGGTCATCGCCCTGACGGCGACCGCCACTCCCGATGTCGCCCGGGACATCATGCAGCACCTTGGTTTTGAGAAAGAAAACCTGATCCAGGGTGATTTCGCCCGGCCGAACCTCACCTATGTCGTCCGGAAAACCGAAGACAAACTGGGGCAGATCCTGTCGGTCTGCGGCGGGGTCTCCGGCAGCGGAATCCTCTATGTCCGCAACCGGCGGAAGGCGGAGGAACTGTCTGCTTTCCTGCAGGCGCAGGGCGTCTCCGCTTCTTTTTACCATGCCGGTCTCGGATACGAGACCCGGGCGCAGCGCCAGGCGGACTGGAAGCAGGGAAAGATCCGGGTAATGGTCTGTACCAATGCGTTCGGTATGGGAATCGACAAGCCGGATGTGCGGTTCGTCCTCCATTATGACCTCCCGGATTCACCGGAAGCGTATTTCCAGGAGGCCGGACGTGCCGGGCGGGACGGCTTGCGCTCCTATGCCGTACAGCTTTGGAACGGGCGTGACCTGCAGCGCCTCAAGCAATTGGAACAGACGTCCTTCCCTTCACTGGAATTCATCGCCGACATCTATCAGAAGGTCCATGTGTTCTTCCAGATTCCCTATGGGGCGGGCATGGGTCGGCAGCTTAAATTCGACCTGACGGAATTCTGCCGCCATTTCAAGTTGGAACGTTCCCAGGTGTATTACGCGCTCAAATACCTCGAGCGGGAAGACCACTGGACCTACTCGGAAGCCATCGATATCTCCACGAAAGTCAAAATCCTGCCCTCCCGCCAGGAACTTTACGGCATAGAACTGCCGGAGCCGGTCATGGCGCAGCTTCTGGAAGCATTGATGCGCAAGTGTACCGGGATATTCGCCTATCCGGTTCCGGTGGACGAGGATTATTTCGCGGGTCTCTGTTCGATGCCGGTACCGGCCTTCCGTCAGTTGCTTTACCGCATGTCCCTCGAGCATGTGATCGCCTATCTGCCCGCGGAGCATTCCGATGTCCTGTATGTCCACCACGAGCGCCTGGAGCCCGGGAATGTGGCCTTGTCACCACAGCGGTACAACCAGTTGCGGGAGCAGTGGCGCAAGCGGGCGCAGGCCATGGCGGAATATGTCCGGCAAGAGGAGAAATGCCGCGCGCGGTACCTGGTGGACTATTTCGGGCAATCCCTGCCGGAGGACTGCCATACCTGCGACGTGTGTCGTTCCCATGAGGTGGGGGAACGGGAAATAGCGGCGCGTCTGCGGGAATATCTCCGTGAAAAAGAGCAATATACGTTGGATGAAATCTGCCAGGCCATGGGACAGCCCGGCTCCGGGCTTCCACCGCGCTGGCTCGC
>CADBPH010000337.1 GCA_902796455.1 uncultured Bacteroidia bacterium | reverse complement strand
TCGGGGCAGTCGCGCAGGAAACGGATCCAGGCGAAATCCTCGCTCCAGGACAGGAATTCGACAATGATGAAGTCCACCTTGTCATTCCAGAACTGGTTCATTGCCTTTTCGGCATCCTCCCGCTCATACACGATTCCGGGCCAGGAAAGGTCCAGGAAATCCAGGGAAGCCTTGATGTCTTCCACTGCCTTGAGCTTTCTCTCATGATAGGTACCCCGCTGGGGACCGGACAGGTTTTTGAATCGCGGGGAGGCAATCAGAAGCAAACCGGCACGCGATTTCCGGATTTTTTCATTTTTGTTCATAAACAGCTGTTTTATGTCAGATAACCAATTCTTTATCTCCTCGGACTGCAAAGCGCCGCAAGACACACCACGGCACACCACAGTCTTTTAACAAAGGAAAGCAAAATTCACCTATTTAGCAAGGTTTTTTTTCGTTTTTTATTGTGTATATTTGTGATGATCCTTCTTTGAACCGTCCCAACGATATGAAAACGCTCATAGACATCAAAAGCCGCGAACCCATTTATAAGCAACTCCTCGCCTACATCGAACGGGAGGTTCGCGACGGACGCCTCGCTGCGGGGACCATGCTCCCCTCCATGAACGAACTGGCCGCCCGGCTGGGGATTTCCCGGGAAACGGTCAAGAAAGCCTATGGGATCCTGACCACCAAAGGAATTATCATCCCCAAGCAGGGGAAAGGTTTTTACGTGGCCGACTTGTCCGCCGATGCCCGGCCGGATATTTTGCTGCTGTTCGACAAATTCTCTGACTACAAACAGATCCTCTTCAATTCGATTGCCCAGAATCTCGGAGGCAATGCCAAACTGACCATCCTGGTCCATAACCAGAGCGTGGACCTGCTGGAATATTTCCTGGACACCTATCTGGGGCAGTTCGATTACTATGTCCTGACCCCGCACTTCCCCCTGGATGAAAAGAGCCAGGCCCGGGCGCTGAAACAGATTTCGCGTATCCCGAACCGGAAATTGCTCCTGCTTGACCACCTCCAGCCGGGCCTTTCCGGCAATTTCAGCGCGGTCTATCAAGATTTCGAGAATGATATCTTCGACGGGCTCATGCAAGGATTGCCCACCCTCAAGCGTGTCCCCATGATGCGGGTCATCACCCTGCCCCAATCGTTGTACGGGCCTTTTGTCCAGAAGGGCGTGAAGCGCTTTACCGACACGTTCTCCATTCCCGTAGAGTTCATGACCACGATTCCGGACGAAATCCACAAAGGCGAAACATTCCTGCTGCTGAATTCCCAGTGGGACACGGCGCTGGTCCAATTATCCCAAAAAATTCTGACTTCCGGACTCCGGCTCGGGGAAGACGTCCACATCATCTCGTACAACGACGTAGACCTGAATGAATTGGTCCTGGGCGGCCTGACAACGGTTTCTACCGATTTCCGGGAAATGGGACGGCTGGCAGCAGAAATCATTCTGAGCCGCCAGCCGAAGAAAATCCATTGTCCTTTCCGGATGAACCGGAGGAACACATTCTGATTGTAATTCTACAATTTACACTTCCGAACGCCTTCCACCGTAATCTTTACCGGTTCGATGTGCCCCTGGGCATCGAAATGCAGCTCATCGATACAGACGACCCGGTCATTTCCGTCCGTGCTCCCGATGGGATGCCGGTGATAGACAATAAACCATTTGTCTTTCTTCTTGTTATAGATAACCGAGTGATGCCCGGCTCCGGTTCCGACCTCCGGATCCTGCTGCAGGATCTTCCCGATCCGGCGGAAAGGGCCGAGCGGGTTGTCGGCGATGGCATACGCGACGCAGTAATTCGGTCCGGTCCAGCCCCCTTCCGACCACATGAAATAATACTTCCCGTCTTTCCGGAACATGAACGGCCCCTCCACATAGTTCTCGGGCGTAATTTCCTTGTACAGGGAACCGTCCTCGAAAGGAACCAGGCCGGTAAAGGAATCATTGAGTTTGCAGACGTTGCAGTGCCTCCACCCGCCGTAATACAGGTAGTAGGTCCCGTCGGCATCCTGGAAGACAAACTGGTCAATCGGCTGGGCGCCATGGACGACTTCATCAATCAAAGGCTTGCCCAACAGGTCTTTATAAGGTCCCTGCGGCTTGTCCGCGCGCGCCACGCCGATGCCGCCTTCTCCTTTCTTATGCATGTCGTTCCCACTGAAGAACAAGTAATAAGACTTGTCTTTC
>CADBPH010000336.1 GCA_902796455.1 uncultured Bacteroidia bacterium | reverse complement strand
TCTCCGGGAAGGGCCATGTGCGGATAAAACCGCAATTGCCAATCCTTTCCCATCATGGTTTCCGGGACACGGACGTCAAAACAGAGATCGACCTTTCCGTTCCTTTCAGCTACATTCCGGAATCTTGCCGTGACCACAGCAGCCTGAATCACGTCCGTCGCGACCATTTCCCCATCCTCATCCTTTACCGCTTTCATGATCAGCAACTGGCGTCCCTCGTCATCCTGCAGCGTTGCCGTATCGCGCGATACGACAGGGATTTGCGGCAGGGGAGCGTTTGCTTCCTGCGGGAGATTCAGCACGGCGGAGACCTGGTTTTCCTTCAGCCTGGCCAACCGTCCCTGAGAAGCGCATCCCCCCGCAAGTGCGGCAGTCACAAGCAGGATCCAACAATGTTTCATGATTTTACCTTATTGTGCCGGTTGCAGTGCATCTTTCTCATCGATCAGCTCCACGCGGGAGGCTACGACTTCGTAGACTTGCCGTTCCATTCCGTCCGAACCGGTGAACCGCTGGGTGCGCAGGCGGCCGCATACATACAAGGGAGTCCCCTTCCCGATTTTCGCGAAATCCGGCATTCCGCGGCCGGACCAGGCGGAGACATTGTGCCATGTCGTTTCGATGACGGCGTTTCCGTCTCGTCCTTTGAAAACATAGTTTGTGGCAAGGGAGAATCTGGCCACCTCGTTGTTGCCGACGGTCTGGACCTTGATGTTGCCCACATTTCCCCGCAGCTCGATTCTGTTCAACTGTTCCATTTCGTTAAGCATTAAAAAAAGTTCAGGAGGGTCAGCCCGGCTTGTCCGGAAACCCGTCGGCAAAATAAACCGGTCCGCCGCTGGGAAAAAAGGAATCTAAAATGATCCGTTGCGGTTTTTCGTGATTCTTTGGAATCCGGTGCAATCCCAAATTTTTCTTGAAGGCGGGGCCCTTCATTTGTGGCTTCCGCCCCGGATTCTTATCCGGCAGGAGTGAAAGTGCGGCGGGATTGAAAACAGGGGAGCAAGCGGGGATCATCTAAAAAAACGTGAAAAAGGAGCCCGGTCCAATCCACATTCCATTGGCCGTTTCGATAGAAGGAACGATCTTGTTCGGCAAACGGAAAGAATATGGAATACAGGAAATTGAATGAGGAAAGAGGACGTTGCCTCGAGTGTGGGGATCCGATCCGTTATGGCCGGCAGGGCAGGAAGTTCTGCTCGCCGCAGTGCAAGAACAGCTACAACAACCGGAAAGGGCGCGACAGCCGGAATGTCCGGTCCCGTGTCAGGAATGCGCTGGACAAGAACTATGCGATCTTGCGCTCTCTGGTGCGCATGCATGTGGAATCGATAGACTTGCTGAGCCTGACTGCGATGGGATTCAATGAGAACCTGGTTACGTCGTATTCGAAATCGCGGGGCCATACCCTGTATATGTGCTATGATATCAAGTATTTCAAGTCGGACATGCGCATTTACTCCATCGAAAAAGTCTCTTCCGTGAAAGAGGCGGTTGGGGTTTCTGCCAACTTATAAGTAAATTTGCCCCTGTTTTCGAATAACCGTTAAGACGAAAGAATCATGAAGACAGGAAATCCGTTGTTGTGTGCATCGGCGGCTCCGTTCGGGGCTCCGGAATTCAACCGTTTCACCCTGGAGGATTATATGCCGGCATTCCGGGAGTCCATCGCGCGGACGCGGGAGGAAGTGGATGCCATCGCCGCCTGCGAGGCCGCTCCTGATTTCGCGAATACCATTGAGGCACTGGAATATGCCGGTCGGGAATTGTCCGATCTGGAAGGGATTTTTTTCAATCTGCTGGAAGCGGAATCGGATGACCGTATGCAGGAAATCGCGGAAGAAGTGAGCCCGATGCTGACGGAACTCAGTGTCTATATCTCCCTGAATAAGAGTTTGTTCAACCGTGTGCGGACGGTGTATGAAAGACGGTCTGGAATGGACCTGAGCCGGGAACAGGAGCGTTTGCTGGAAAAGACGTACCGGCATTTTACCCGTGGCGGTGCCGCCTTGCAGGGGGAAGACCGGGATCTGTACGGAAAGTGGAGTGAAGAACTTGCGCTGGCCGAGCTCCAGTTTTCCCACCATGTGCTTTCCGCAACCAACGCTTATTCCCTGCATCTGACGGATCCGGCCGCGTTGGAAGGCCTGCCGGAATCCGTCGTCGAAGCGGCTGCGCACGCCGCCTCCCTGCAGGGTAAGGATGGATGGTGCTTCTCGCTGCAGTATCCTTCATTCGCCCCGTTCATGAAATATGCGGACAGGCGGGACCTGCGCCGGGAACTGTACATGGCTTATCATAGCCGGGCCATCGGGGGAGAATATGACAATACGGCCCTGATCAGGACCATAGTCGGTCTCCGGATCAAGATCTCCCGCCTGCTGGGTTATCAGACCTATGCGGATTATGCCCTGGAAGAGCGGATGGCAGCTTCCTGCGCCCGGGTGGACACTTTCCTGGACGCGTTGATGCAGGCTTCTTTGCCCCGGGCCCGTGCCGAGGTCAGGGAACTGGAGGAATATGCCCGTTCGGCCGGCTTCGACGGCGGGGAACTTCAGCCCTGGGACTTCAGTTATTACAGCGAAAAATACCGGAAAGACCATTTTGACCTGGACGAGGAAGCACTGCGTCCCTATTTCCGTCTGGAGGACTGTGTCGATGCCGTCTTTTCCCTGGCCGGAAGCCTATACGGGCTGACATTCGAAGAGCGGAAAGACATCCCGGTTTATCATGAGGAGGTCCGTGTTTTCGAGGTGCGGGATGCGGACGGAAGCCACCTGGCCCTGTTTTATGCCGATTTCTTCCCGCGCAAGGGCAAGCGGGGCGGCGCCTGGATGACCGAGTTCCGCGGGCAGTATGCTTGCGGCGGGACGGATTTCCGCCCGTTCATCAGCATCGTGACCAATTTCACCCGCCCGACGCCGGATCGTCCTTCCTTGCTTACCCACAATGAGTTGACGACGCTGCTCCACGAGTTCGGGCATGCGCTGCACGGCATGCTTTCCAGAGGAACCTATCCCTCTTTGTGCGGCACGGAGGTCGCCCGGGATTTCGTGGAATTGCCTTCGCAGATCATGGAAAACTGGGCATACGAGCCGGAATTCCTCTCCCGTTTCCGCCATTACCAGACGGGGGAGCCCCTCTCTTCAGAGGATATGCGTAAAATAGTCGCAGCCAAGAATTTCCAGGCGGCGTACCTGCAAGTCCGCCAGTTGCAGTTCGGCTTGTTGGACATGGCCTGGCATACCTTGCAGGCGCTTCCGGACGAGGGAACCGTCGATTTTGAAAACCGGGTCCTTGCCCCGGTCCGGACGTTGCCCTATGTGCCAGGAACGGCCGTCAGCCCGTCATTCGGACATATTTTCTCCGGAGGATATGCTGCCGGGTATTACAGTTATAAATGGGCGGAGGTGCTGGATGCCGATGCGTTCGAATGGTTCCGTGAAAAAGGGATCTACAACCGGGAAGTTGCCGGCGCTTTCAGAAAAAACATCCTCGAAAGAGGTTCTTCCGAGGATGAAGCAGTCTTGTACCGGCGTTTCCGGGGTCGGGACCCGCAGCCGGAGGCCTTGTTGCGTTCGCAGGGCCTGCTATGATTTCGCGGGCATCTTTTGCGGATCCTTGAACAGGAACATGAAGAGGATGCCCACAACCAGTGCGTATGCGGCAAAGATGAACCAGGCGTTCTGCCAGGACGGATTCGCCGCATTGTAGACGGTGGCATCCACGACCGCTCCGGCGGCCAGCGTTCCGATGGTGGCGCCGAGGCCGTTGGTCATCAGCATGAACAGTCCCTGTGCGCTGGAACGGATATCCGTCGTGGTGTTCTGCTCGACATACAGGGAGCCGGAAATGTTGAAGAAATCAAAGGCTACGCCGTAGACGATGCAGCTGAGAATGAACAGCAGGAC
>CADBPH010000335.1 GCA_902796455.1 uncultured Bacteroidia bacterium | reverse complement strand
TTTGCCCAGGGACTGGTCCAAATAATAACGCAGCAACTCCACATCCTGATTATGCAGCAAGATATGGGTTTCAACGGACTGCCCCGCTTCTGCAGAAAAAGCATTGACAAAAGTTTGACGGTAAGGGCTCAGTTTATCAGACATAATCATAACCTTCAACCGCCTGGATACCTTTTTCGAACGGACAAAGTAACCTTTTCCCTGCTGCCCGATCAACAATCCCCGTTGCGTCAGGATTCCGTATGCCTTCTTGACCGATTCCTTTGAAACATCCAGTTGCTTGGCAAGGTGGCTCAAGGAAGGAAGCGGTTTATCAGAGGTCAATGAGCCTTTCAGGATTTCCGACTCTATATGATCGACTATCTGCTTATAGATTGGTGATCGGTGTTTAATTTCAAAGCGATGTAATTCCTCCATATAACATAGGTGTTGTGTACCAAAGTATAACAAAGTTAAGTATTTTTATTTTAATACGATTCTTCTCCATTGTAATTTCTTAAATTCGCAAGTAGATAACTGATTTCTTCAAGTTAAATAGGATCAATCATGAATTACAAACACATTCTTCCGATTGTTTGTCTGTTGTCTTTCCCTGCCATGTTCCTGTCTGCAGAAGAGCATCCAACAGACACGTTGGGTACCGCCAGAGCTGTTGTCCAAACACCGGCGGAACTGTTGAGGGGAGAGATTTCCGGAGTCAGGATATCGTCTCTGGACGGGAGCCCCAACGGCGCTACCAACGTCTATATCCGGGGCTTGAACACTCTCCGGGGCGATTCTCAACCACTATGGATTGTTGACGGGGTCATCATCAACGCATCCGTCAACCAGAACTTGGATGCTTTTTATGAGAAAGGCTCCATCAATTCGAACGGTGACCTGATGCCTGACTATTCCGGGCGCAGCTATACGTCTCCTATCGGGAACTTCGGCTGGCTCAACCCGTATGACATCGAGTCCATCGAAGTTCTCAAAGATCTTTCTGCAACGGCCTTGTACGGGATGTCCGGAGCCAATGGAGTCATCATTGTCAAGACAAAACACGGCCATTCCCGGAGTCGGAACATACAGTGGAATTCGAGTGCCGGATTGGAAATGCCCTCCGTTACAGGCGAGGCATTCAAGAAGGGCTTCCGTCACACCAATTCCCTGGCTATCAGCGGAAAGAGCGGGCAGAACTCCTATTATAACATGTCAGGCTTTTTCCGCGACGTGAATGCCGGCGTAGTTGGAACAGGATCAACGACCGGTGGCCTTGCCATTGATTTTGAAACGCAGGCGAACGATATTTTCAAATTCGGCCTCCACTCTTTCCTGAATGTCGGAAGATATAACTCGGCGGGTGGAACCAATTATATCGGAGCCCCTTCCACGATGGTTCTCTCCCGATACCCGGATTCATTCAAGGACGATAGCGTATCGGGATGGCTGAGCGACTATGACGATATCGCTGACGAGTACCGTACCGTCAATTCAGTGTGGCTCCAAATCAATTTCATGCGCGGACTGTACCTCAAAACGACTGCCGGTATGGACTGCCAGAACCAGACCCGCTATTTCTGGTATGGCGCCGGGACATCTTTCGGCAAGGATTTCAACGGGGCCGATGCCATTTTAGGCAATACGCTGATGAGCTACAATGTGAAGGCTGAATTAAACTTCGAGCGGAATATTGCTACCCTGCATCACCTGACTGCATCCGCAGCTTTTGACATGAACGGATACCACGACAAGATGAACGCGATGTGCGGAACCTCATTTGATTTCGAATATCTGCGTGGCAAGGGCATCTCAACCTCTACGAGCTTGCACTCCATCCGTAAAATGTACCGGGATTATAATCAATATGGTATTTACGGCAGAGTCGGCTACGATTACAACGGCATGTTCGGGGCACAAGTTCTTGTCCGCGCGGACAAAACGTCCCAATTCGACCGCGATTATACAATCTTCCCCGCCGGAGAAGTATTCGTCGACATCCACAAGCTCTTCCTGAAAGACAATGAGGGCTTGTCCACCCTGAAAATCAAGGCAGGAAAAGGTTCGGCAGGCCGGGAGATGGTGCTTCCATACGAGCATATTGCCGCATCCTTCCCCAACGACCTGGAAGTGCCATACGGTGCAGAAGTATATCATTATGGTCTCAACCGCATCCTGAGCAAGGAATGGAATGTCGGTTTAGAAACCGGTTTCTTCCAGGACAGGATCCTCCTTGGGCTGAAATACTATGATAAAAACACGGCTGACCGTTTCAGTATTTACAACTTCGGAAAGATGCTTTCCAAGCTTTGGCAGAAGTCGGCCACTTTCACGACTCCCAGGATGCGGGAATCAACCCTCCAGAACAAGGGAATCGAGGCAGACCTCTCAGTGGAGGCGGTCAACGGAAACCATTTTAAGTGGACGCTTTCCGGAAATGCAGCTTATAACTTTAACCGGGTCGTTTCGCTCCATGGCTGGGACCAAAGTACTCCTGAACTATCCAGCGGGCTCTACTATGCAGCCAACATCGAAGGAGAACCTGTCAGCAGCGCCTGTGGATACAAAACGGACGAAACGGGACGGATCGTCGGCAAGAATGCCGAGATCCTCGGCAATACCATCCCGAAGGTCCTCGTCGGATTCGGAACTGGGGTCCAAATCTATCGCTTGTCGCTGGAAGCCCGGTTGTCCGGGGCAACCGGTTTCAGCATCATCAATGCGAATCCCATCGCTCCCGCCGGAATAACGATTATCCCGGGCAGTTTCCTTGAACGGGGTGATTATCTGAAACTGGACCGCGTCAGCGCGTCATACAACATCCCGGTCCATGTCAAATGGATCCAGGAGGCAAACATCAGCGCCTCGGCGCACAATCTGTTCTGTCTCACAAAATATAGCGGATGGAATCCCGATGTCAATTCTTTCGGCCTGACCGTGATGAATCATGGCATTGATTACGGTTCTTATCCGATCTTCCGCACATTTGTTCTCGGCCTCAGCGTCAAATTCTAATCGATGAAAGCTATGAAGACAATGAAATCATTGATATTTACCTGTTTCCTTTTCATCTCCCTGCTTTTCTCCGGGAGTGTTTTCGCGCAGACAGGGAGCCTGACCATTACAGGAACAGTCGTAGACTCCAAAGGGGAGCCGGTCATCGGGGCTGCAGTTCTGGTAGACGGGTCCACCAATGGATCCGTAACGGATATGGATGGCCGCTATTCCATCACTTTTACGCCTAAAGCCGGGCGGAAAAGTTCCCTTGTATTCTCCAGCATCGGATACAAACAATACACGGTCGAAGTATCAGCAAGCAGCGTCGTCAACGTGACACTTGAAGACGATCTGGAACAGCTGGACGAAGTTGTCGTCGTCGGATACGGCGCCATGCGGAAAAGTGACCTGACGGGGTCTGTCACATCGGTGAAAGTCGATGAAACAAAGGCTATTCAGAGCGCCTCCATCGATCAAATCCTCCAAGGAAATGCCGCCGGCGTGCAAGTGGTTTCGAACAGTGCCGCTCCGGATGCCGGGGTCAACATCACAATCCGTGGTGCCAGCTCCTTCAATTCGAACAGCCAGCCGTTGTATGTCGTTGACGGCATTATCATCAATACCGAGGGCGGAATGAGCCTGGGTTCGCACCAGGGCAATGAATCCGGTATTGACGAAGAGAACAACGGACTCCTCGGTATCAGCCCTCAGGATATTGCTTCCATGGAAATCCTGAAGGATGCTTCGGCAACTGCTATCTATGGTTCCCAGGGAGCAAACGGCGTCATCCTCATCACGACGAAAGCAGCCAACCGGGAAAAACCGGTCATCACTTTCTCCTCCGGCGTCAGCATCAGCAGCATCGCCAAGAAATTCGAACTGATGGACGTCGAAGACTACAAGGCTTTCCTGGACTTGAAGAATTACTCTCACACGGACTTTAATTATGATGTATACGTAAGTGGCATTGAAAGCGGTGAATATGAAGCTGTTGACTGGCAGGACTACGCAAGCCGGACCAGTGTCACCCAGCGTTACTATCTCACTGTTGCCGGCAGACCGGACAACACCAATTACCGTTTCTCCGTCGGATACAATGACAACCAAGGTATTATCAAGGGTACCGGTTTCCAGAACCTGACTTTCCGCATCAACCTTGACAAGACAATCGGGAAATTCACCTTCGGTACCAAGACCTCCTTCTCCTATCTCTCCTCACAGATGACCCAGGGTGCCGGCGGTACGGTCCAACAAACCCCTGCGACCTCCATGGTCATGAGTATGCTGCTGACCCGGCCGGTACGACGGCTTGTCGCATATGATCCGGAAGGAACTGAGATTGATGATGATGGAGCGCCCCGTTCCGGTCCGGACCGGTGGTTGAGCGATTACCAGAGCGAGCGGAATGAAATCCGTGTAACGCCCAGCTTGTTCGCCGAATACAAAGTATTGCCCTGGTTGACCTTCCGGTCCACTTTCGGTGCGGATTACCGTTCGGATGAAAGGTTGAAATTCAAATCTTACCGAATCAACACCCAGGCAACGGGTTCTTCGGGTGCGATCGCGCATGTCGACCGCGTGAACTGGAACTGGGATAATCTCCTGCTCTTGAACCTCAAGTTTGGGAAGCACAGTATTTCCGGGACACTCGGCCAGTCATCATCCAGTGTCAGTTCTTTCAACCAAACGGTTGAAGGCACGAACGTCCTCCAATGGAAAGCCATGTCGGCAAGCCTCAACTCTGCCCCGTATGACTGGCTGACCTACAGCGAGAACTACAGTCAGCTGCTGTCCTTCTTCGGACGTGCCGTGTACAACTACGACGACAAATATATCCTGACCGGAACCTACCGTTTCGATGGATCTTCCAAATTTGCGGGTGCCAACAAATGGGCCCAGTTCCCGTCTTTCGCGTTCGCATGGCGGCTGAGCAATGAGCCTTGGTTCAACGTACCGGTCATCTCTTCTGCCAAGATCCGTCTTGGCTGGGGCCGGGTCGGTAACCAGGGAATCCCTTCCTACCAGACGATTTACCGGTACTCCACGAATATGGTGGCCACGCATGACAATCCCACCCACACGAACCTGTCTGTCACCTCGCTCAATCTCCCCTCCCGTGACCTGAAATGGGAGACCACGACCCAATATAACGTCGGTCTGGACCTGAGTCTGTTCGAAGGACGGTTCACTTTCAGCGGAGATGCCTACTACAAAGTGACCGAAGATTTGCTCCAGACCAAGACCCTTCCCGGATCGGCCGGCGTGACCAACCCGTATGTCAACATGGGTTCCATCGAAAACAAGGGACTGGAATTAACCATGACAGCTGTCCCGGTCAAGACACATGATTTCGAATGGATGATCGGCGGCAATATCTCCTGGAACCGGAACAAAATCCTTTCCATCGACCCCAGCGGGCTGAGTACGACCGAACGGTATCTGTATCCGGGAGAACCCATTCAGACCATTGAGTATTTTACTGGCAACAACCTCTCGGGGGATGCATTCTGCAAGGATTACATCAATATCTTTGTCAAAGGCCAGCCGATGTGCCTCTTCTATGCCATGCCGACGGACGGAATCGTCCAGGCCGGTCAGAAGGGCGTACCTTTCTCGGACGGCAAAGAGCGTGGGGAAGGAGCGGTTAACTTCGTCGATACCAACGGAGACGGTATCATTACAGAGGCTGACCGCGTTGTGGTCGGAAACCCGAATCCCGACTTTACCTATGGCTTCAATACATCATTGACTTACAAGAACTTGACATTGACTGCATTCTTTGCCGGTTCGTATGGGAATGATGTATACAACCAGCAGCGCGCTGTCTTGAGCGACATCTCGACAAACAGCCAGAACCGGCTCCGCGCCGCGGTTTTCGATGCCTGGACTCCGGAGCATACGACCGGTTGGTATCCTTCTCTTTCCGCGTATACAACCTCTGATGTGGGTTGGTGTACGGACCGCTGGGTTGAAGACGGCTCTTACCTCCGCCTTTCCAACCTCTCGCTCACCTATGCGCTTCCGATCCGGAACAAGAAATCGCTCCTGAAGCATATATCTCTCGGCGTATCCGGAAAGAATCTCTTCATCTGGACAAAGTATTCCGGTTATGACCCGGATGTAAACATCTATGGAAATGTCCTGAAATATGGTGTTGATATGGGTGCCTATCCTGCAGCCCGTACCTACATGTTTGACCTTAAAGTTACCTTCTAAAGAAATGATTGCTATGAAAAAGATATATATCCTTATTCTATTGTCCATTGCGGGATTGTCTTTCGTGGCCTGTTCTGATTTCCTCGACGAGAAGGTCACTACATCCTATGACGGGACCATGACCGTTTCGTCCGAAGAATCCCTGGAAGCCAACATGCTGGGCTGCTATCGTCAATTCTACCTGAGCGGTTTCCTGACAGGAACCTTCGCAGAATGGCTTGCCCCGGCTTCCGGCCTCGCCCATTGGAACAATACAGGAGCCCTGAGCAATGCCCTGGAGCGCTGGTCCTGCTGCCTGAAGTTCACCCGCTTCTCCCAGCATCCCGAATCTTACGATTCCTTTACCAGTTTGAACCGGGCCGTTTACCGCTGCAATTCGCTGATTGCATCGCTGAAGGACAGCCCTGTCGACGAAGCATACAAAAAAGAAATCGAATCAGAGGCGCTGTTCCTCCGGGCCATGTCCTGGTTCTATCTGGTCCGCCTTTACGGAGATGTAACACTCCGCACAGAGGCTCCCACCACGCTGGACGAGGCATACGGCATCCGCAACAACTTCTGGGAAGTGTATTGCCAGATTGTCACCGACCTGGACACGGCCGCCAAAGGCATGCGGGATTTCAACCGGATGATTCAAGTGACCGGCGGTAATGCCTCCGGACGCGTATGCAACTATGCCGCCATCGCCTGCCGATCCCTTGTTTATCTGACAATCGGAACTCTCCTGGCCCATCCGGACGATAATTTCTGGCTTTCCGACCGGAAACCCGACTTTACTCCGATTGGAATCCAGACGGCCGAGGATGCCTTTAAAAAAGCATTGGCTGACGCAGTGGACGTCATTAATAACGGTCCCTTCGAGCTCTGCCCCGATTACCGCCAGCTGTTCCGCTGGACGGAGCCGGAAGACTGGCAGTTGAAGGAACGGATCTTCGCCATTCCCCGTGCCCCTGAATCCGCAGACAGCGGTTCCGGCCTGACGATGTGGGCGCTTCCCAACCACTACATGGGGACGGACAACGTTGCCAATTTCGGTCGTTGCCATCCGGACCGCTGGTTCTTCCAGAAATGGTGTGAGAGATACAATGGCGCCAAAGGCGAAGGGGTTAACAATTGTGACATCTACGTCAGTTGCCCCGATCCCCGTTTCGATGTCAACATGGTCCACACCTCTTTCATCGGCAACGCCGGTGCAGAAATGTCCTGTTACCCCGCCGACAACCGGATTTACTCGACGACGACAACCGTTTTCAAGAATTATGGATACCCGTTCTACAAGAAGTACTATGACCCTACTTTCGACAACAGTGTAGGTAATTCCGACTTCTATATCATGCGGTTGGCGGAAGTTTACCTGATTGCAGCCGAAGCCTGCGCCAACCTGAGCGGTGGCCCCGGCGACAACTATGCGGCGGATGCCATCAAGTATGTCAACGTCCTCCTGGCCCGGGCCCGTAACTCCGTCGACGGGGAGCCTGCCGTTGAGCCGCAGGACTGGACAAGTTCCCAGTTCGGCAGCAAGCAGGACCTGATCAATGCCATTTTCTGGGAGCGTTGTTTCGAAATGCCTTTCGAGCAGCATGAATACTATGATACGCACCGGATGGGGGCGAAATGGCTGACCGAAAACATCGCCAAGCCGAAAAATGTCTATCTTTATGAAAAGGAGCAGGAGGATTTCGAACTCGACGGGAAAACCTACAGTGGCTACCGCACCCTCCTTTATGGCAAGACCTTCCGCTATGACGAAGACTGGACGCTGGTCCGGAAAGGACTGATCAGTGCCTATCCTTACAATGAATTGCTTTACAATCCCAATCTCGACGGCGCTGTCCATGATCCGAATCTCGGCCAGAACCCCGAGGAAGTATTCTGGAGATAACGGAATATGAAAAGATGGTTTATCTTGATTTGGATGCTCCTGTCTCCGCTGCTTTTAGGAGCGGCGGAGATAGAAGGTCCCTTCCTGATCCTATCGACGCCATACAATGCCGACGGAACGGTCAATTATGACAATCTGGTCAAAGAGGCACGCTTTGCGGCCCAATGGGATACTCCCGGCGTCATCTGGCCACAGTCCAACGATGCCGTTGATCTGCTGACACGGGAAGAGCGCTTTGCGGGCATGGCCGCCCTGGTGGCGGAATGGAAAAAGAATCATCACAAAACGGTGCTGACTCTTGGTGTCAATGGCGATGATACGGAGGACATGCTGGTATATGCCCGAGAAGCCGAAAGGCTTGCTGCCGAATCAGGAGTTGATTTGGTACTGGCTGCCAGACCCCCTTATTATGGGAAAACGGAATCGGAGCAAATGTCTTATTATAAAGCGCTTGCCGAAGTTGCCAAGCGGCCTGTCATCATCCAGACCTATGTGAACGACGCCTGCCCGACGCCATCTGTGGATTTTCTTGTTTCACTTGCCAGAACCTATCCGGACGTTTACGGCTGGATCAAGGAAGAGTCCAACAAATTGGAAGCAAATGACCGGCAACGGGCTGAATTGGCCGCGCAACCTGCCATCAAAACCGTGTTCTCTGCCTGGGGAGGCTGGCAATGGCTGTATCAGAGGCGGGAGATCGGGACCTGCGGACTGGTTTCGGAAAGGGTCGCCTATGCCCCCATCACTTCCCTGATTTGGAAGATGATGAAAAATGGTGATCGGAAAGGGCACTTGACAGAGGCATATGCGCTGTACCGGCTCCTGATTGACCAGCGCTTCCTCGAATATGACAGTTTGCGAGGCTATTCCTTGTACTATTTTGTACGCCTCGGCTTGTTCGACAACATGCTGTCCCGGACCTACGCTTCCGCACCGGACGGAGAGGACAATACATACCGGAAAGACAGTAAATCGCGCTGGATCCTCCAGGATATCTCCCTGACGGAATCCCAGAAAGCCGAACTGGACAAGTGCTATGATGATATGATGAAGTTCGTCAGAAAAAACAGAATAAAATGAAAGAAATCGCTTTTCATTCTAAAGTTGCCGTCGTAACAGGGGCAGCAAGCGGGATGGGGTTGCATACCTCGAAGGAATTCATTCGACTGGGGGCATCCGTCCTCATGTGTGATGTCAATGCGGAAAGACTGGAAGAAGAGGCCCGTGCGCTGGGCGATGCCGCGATCCCTTTGGCAGGCGATGTGCGTGATTTCAAGTACGCTTTGTCTGTTGCCGAAGAAGCGAAGAAACGGGGAGGCGCCGATTTTCTGGTTGCCTGCGCGGGAGGCTATGAGGCCCGCTGCTGCAACAGCATGGTCCCCTTCTACGAACAGCCCATTGAAGTAATCGACTGGGGAATTGACGTCAACCTGAAAGGGCCCGTCTATTTTTCCCGTGCCCTGATGCCGCAAATGGTGGCCAAGAAATCCGGCGTCATTGTTTTGCTCGGTTCCGTTACCGGATTCGAGGGAGACGGTGTCGGTGCGATGTACGGCACCGCGAAATCGGGTCTCTTCAATTTCGTCAAAGGTTTGGCGATGGCCGGAGCGCCCCATGGTGTCCGTGCGGTCTGCGTTTCTCCCGGTCCGGTGCTGACCCGGGCGGCCATGTCCGGCATGCCGACCCTCCTCGGCCGTGCTGCTGAAATCCGCGAATTGGTCGATGTCATCCTTTTCATGTGCAGTGAGAATGCCTCCTTCATCACGGGGACCAACCATGTCGTAGATGGCGGAAGACTATGTATGTATCAGAAAACATATTAATTAAAAGGCTATGATTATCAGTATTATAACAGCCCTGTTCCTGATGCTGCCGCTACAGCTGCCCGTCATCGACAACAGCCCGACAAGAGTTGAGACCCGCATCAATCTCGACATGGAAATCATGGGGACACTCCGTCCGAAATCTGTGTCCGAAATATCCTCGTCCCGCTGGACCGTGGACTGCGCCGGGATGGACCGCGAGCACTCCGACTGGCGAATGGTACGGGATTATATCGAGCCGCTCGGCATTGCACGGGTCCGCCAGCAGGCCGGTTGGGCCCGGTGTGAGAAAGATCCCGGAATGTATGATTTCGCCTGGCTGGACCAATGTGTCTTCGACGCCAAGAAGATGGGCGTCAGCGTATGGGTGGAACTCAGCTACGGAAACCCTGCCTATGAAGGCGGTGGCGGCCGGCACCTGAACGCAGGATTTCCTTCCTCCGAGACCGCCCTGAAGGCATGGGATAATTGGGTTCGCGAAATTGCCGAACATTACAAAGGTGTTGTTTATGACTGGTGCATCTGGAATGAGCCCAATGGAAGGAATTCCGGAAACACCGTGGAAACCGCCACCGATTTTGCCGTCAGGACCGCAGAGATTCTCAGAAGTGTCATTCCGGATGCCAAGATTGCCGCTTTTGCCTTGACTTATGCCGATCCTGAATGGATCGGGCCGTTTGTCCAGGAACTGAAGAAGAGAGGGAAAGCCCATCTTTTCAATACGATCGCATATCATCATTACAACCATAACCCGGATGCCGGCTACGAGAACGTGGAGAAGAGCCGGGCCCTGGTCCAGAAGTATACGCCGAATATCCGGCTCATGCAGGGAGAAGGCGGAACCCAGAGCGAATGGTGCCGCAACGGAGCCCTGTCCAATACCTTCTGGACAGAATTGACGCAAGCCAAATACGATCTCCGCCGCTCGCTGGGCGATTTGGGACATGGCGATGATACGGAAGTATTCCACATGTGCGACCTCGAATACAGGGCCGTAAAACACCATTATGGCCTTGTCCGCTACGGGCTCCTGAAAACCAGTGGACAGGCAGAAGGATTCCGGGTCCTGAAAGTGAAGAAGGCTTATTACGCCATCCAGAACGCGGTATCCATCTTCAATGATGACCTGGAATGCATTTCTCCGAAGACGACCTCGAAGATCAAGGACGAGAAGTCCGTCATCTACGACTGGGTTGACCGGAAGACCGGGACTCCGGTTGTTGTCTTCTGGGACGCGTCTGAAAGGCCCTCTGATGACAATATCACGCGCCCGACGGAAGTAACCGTAAAGGGAAGCCCCGTCAAAAATCCCGTCTGGGTAGATGTCATTACCGGAAACGTCTATAAGATTGAAGCTGCAGACATCCGTTCGTCCGGCGGGCAGACGACATACAAAGTTCCCGTCTATGATTCCCCGGCTTTCATCACATCCATGGATCTCCTGTCATTAGACTATTCCTGGTATGTCCGTGAAGGTAAGAATTTGAAAAAATAATGACTCCTGCCCTATGAAACAACGTAAATTCCACGAAGGGAAATGGTATAAATGGGAAGTCCTGCTCCTGTTATGGATGGCTTATCTCCTGAATCAAGGCGACCGCCAGGTCTTCAACACGGTCCTGCCGGCCATTCGGGATGCCCTGAATCTTACCGATACCTCTGTCGGCTTGATTGCGACGATTTTCAACCTGGCATTCGCCATCGCCGTCCCCATAGGAGGATGGATGGGCGACCGATTCTCCCGAAAGTGGGTCGTAACCCTTAGCGTGCTGTTTTTCAGCGTGTCGACCATGTTTACCGGCATGGCAACCACATTCATCGGGTTAATTATACTTCGGTCCATCGCAACCGGCGGCGGAGAAGCCATGTTCGGCCCCTCCAACTACTCGATCCTTGCGCAATACCACACTGACACCCGTGCGCGAGCCATGTCGATCCACCAAACCGCTTATTATATCGGCGTCATCCTGGCCGGATGGCTCGCCGGTCTGATCGCCGACAATTTCGGATGGAAGTATTCCTTCCTGATTTTCGGCGGTGTCGGGCTGGCCTGGGGCATCCTGATGATTTTCAGGCTGGACGACCGCCCGATTCCTAAAGAAGCCCTGGCAGAGAAGGCAAGGCCTGGATTCTTCGAGGGGTTCAAAGCCGTTTTCACTTGCCCGACAGCACTGACCATGACCCTGGGATTCAGTGGTTTGATCTTTGTCATCACGGGATTCATGACCTGGGTACCCGCCTATTTGCAGGAAGATTTCGGACAGACCCAGGCGGAAGCCGGATTCCACTCCATGTTCTGGACTTATGTCGCCGCATTCGTCGGCGTCCTCGTCGCAGGAACCCTGTCGGACAAACTGGCTGTCAAGAACAACAAATACCGGATGTACCTGCAGGCCCTGGGACTGGCGTGCGGAGCGATCTTCCTGTTCTTCATGGGTGGCAAGTCGTCGCTCGTCCTTGTTTACATCTGCTTTGCCGGATGGGGATTCTTCCGGGCATTCTTCGATGCCAATACGTATTCCGTCTTGTATGACGTCACGCCGGAAAGACTCCATGCCTCCTGCGGCAGTGTCATGGGCATGACTGGATTTGCCATCGGCGCGCTGGCTCCGGTTATCCTTGGCGCCATCAAGCAGCGCGTCGGATCCCTCGAGTCTGTCTTCCCGATCCTGGCCGCCATCTGGATCGTATGCAGTATCATGATGCTGATCGTAGCCAAACTCTGTTATCAGCGGGACCATGATAAAATCTACGCACATAAAACGGATAATGAATAAATTACCTCATATGAAAACACATTTTTCCTGTTTGCTGGCATTGTTAGCCCTGACGGCTTTGTCCTGCACCAAGGAAGCCAGGACAGAAATTGTTCCGATTCCGGGACTGCTGAATATATCTTTCTCCACGGAAAATCCGGAGATTCCCCTCTCCGGAGGTGATGTCTGCTGGTCGAAGAATGATACCATTATGGTCTTCGACGAAGGAAACAGCGGTGTCAAGTTCTCGACCCGGGAAGACCAGGTCAATCAAGCGGTTTTCTCAACATTCATCTGGTCTGACAAGAAACCGGCATATGCCTCACTTTCCAGTCTTCCCACCAAAGAGGCCAGTTGTGAAAATGGCGTCTTGACTGTGAGAATTCCTGAGGAGCAACCGATTACAGATCGAAATTTCCCATCAGAAGGAACGCTTGCCGCTGTCGGGAAAGTGACCGGAACCACCGGAGCCTATTCCGTTGATGCCATGAAAAACGTCTCTGGCCTGATCCGGATTACGTTTGAGAACCCCAATGCGGCCGCTATCCGCGTCGAATCCAATGCCGGAGAACCTGTTGCGGGTGTCGTAAAGGCAGATTATAACAAACTTGCAGGCGGAGACAACAACTTCTGGGCGCCCGTCAGCGGCAAAACGACGACTGCCATCACGCTCCGTCCTTCAACCGGCGTTGCGGATGCCAACGGTTGTTTCAAACCGGATTCCTTCTACGTCGCCGTCCTCCCGCAAACCTATGCCAAGGGACTCCGATTCTCCCTTTTGGACAAACAGGGAAAAACCATTCTCTCCAAGAGCGAAGGATATGAAGGGGGCCTGACCATCCTGCGGAACGATATCAATGTCCCCGAATCCGGTCTGGACGATAACCTCCCGGCGGTCATCCAGGTGAATCTGGACTTCTACAATCCGGAGAACGTGAATCCGCTCGGAGAATTTGCCGCCGTGGCAAGCCAGACCATCAACGGTGAAGACTACCCCTACGTCCACCATTATATCCAGGATGGAGAAGAAAAGACGATGGATTTGGTATTCGGATTATGCAAAGGATCTGCTTCCGGAGCCAACGGCTATCTTTACACCCCCCACAATGCTTCCTTCTATGGGAAAGGCGATGGACTCAGTATCCTGAATATCAATAACGGAGCCATTAACGGAGCCGCCGGAACCTCTCCGTTCTGGATCCGGATACCCGGGATCAAAGGACGGTCTCTGGATGTGGTTATCCTGCATATTGGCAATGGCGCAGCGAAAAACCTGGAGATTCGGGAAACGCCGGAAGGAGAAGCCGTATTCAAAGCCTCTTCGACAGCAGGAAGCACCACTGCCCTTGGAGCCGCCACATTCAACAACAAGGGTGCAGGCATGAAATTGAAGCCCGGTGTCCCTTATTATGTCGTATTTACAAGCAAGAACGGATACCAATTCTATGATTTACAAGTAACCTACTCACGCTAATGAGACGGCTTCATCTTGGGATAATCGTGCTCCTGCCCCTACTGGTGGCAGGAGCCTGCGCTCCTGCCTCAACCCACGCGGCAGGTATCCGGACTGAAGCGCTGGATCAATCCGCATGGGACTGCTCCGAATGGATTTCAGCCGCGAATGCCCCGGTCATCGAAGATATGATCAACGATACGGAGAACTGCAGGTCCGCAGACGGGGCCAGCTGGTTTCTCTCCCGCATCAGCAATGGGAAAAAAGTCCGTTCGGCGGTTTGGATGTGCACCAGCCTGGGCGTATTCGACTTATTCGTAAATGGGACCCCCATCGGCGAAGAAGTACTGAGACCTGGTTTCACGCACCCGTTGAAAACGCGGGATTCATTTACTTATGATATTACAGAAGCATTTGACACCCACGCCGGAGCGACGAATGTACTTGCGGCTCAGGTAACCCCCGGATGGTGGGCGGACAAGATTGTAAGTCCGCGGAACAAAAAGGGAATGCGAGGACGCAAATGCGCTTTCCGCGCTGTTTTGGAGCTGGTTTACGATGACGGATCCACCCAGCGATTCGGAACGGGCAAAGAAGGATGGACTGCCGGCATTGCCGGCCCCGTTACCCATGCCGGGATTTTTGACGGAGAAGAATATGATGCCCGGATCCTTCCCGGATTCATGACTCCGGAAAAATTGTCTGAGCCTGAAATCAATACCGAATTTTCCGGGACAATACAGCAGGCGGCGGGTGCTGAAGTATATTTCCGAGAAGACATTGCCCTCAACCCGCAGCAGATCTATGTATGGAAGGGCGTGGAAGGGGCCTCCGAAGATGCATTCGGCAAGGTGTCCGTTCTCCGCCGTTATTCTGCAGGCCAGACGATTACCCTTTCCCCTGGCGAAACACTGGTCATTGATTTCGGCCAGAATGCTTCTGCCGTTCCGTCCTTTGTCTTCAAGGCGCTGGAAGGGACGGTACTGACCTGTCTTCCAGCAGAAATCCTGAATGACGGAAACGGGGCCTTCGAACGGGGGAATGACGGTCCGGAAGGGAGCGTCCACAGGACGAATCTCCGCATCCCCGACAAGGGCATGCGGATGATCTATACTTTCGGTCCGGACCGGGGCTACGTCGCCTACCATCCCCGTTATTCTTTCTTCGGATACCGGTATATTTCCGTCACCGCTTCAGACAAGGTTCGGATCAAACAAGTTCAGTCCGTTCCGGTTACATCCATTGCTGCCAACCATGAAACCGGGCGGATCGAAACAGGGAACGATCTGGTCAACCGACTGATTTCCAATGCACGGTGGGGGATGCTCTCGAACTACCTTTCTGTTCCCACAGATTGTCCGCAAAGGAATGAAAGGCTCGGCTGGACGGCTGACACTCAGGTGTTTACAGAAACCGGTACCTTCTTTGCCAATACAGACCGCTTTTTCCACAAATGGATGCGCGACCTACGTGATTCACAATCCGAAAAAGGTGGATTCCCGGGAGTGGCACCCCTGGCTCAGTATGGGGAAAACATGATGCGGTTCGGCTGGGCAGATGCGGGTGTCATCGTGCCCTGGATCGTATGGAAGCAGTTCGGAGATACCTCCATCGTCAACGAAAACTGGAGCGCGATGGAAAAATTCGTGAACCACGTCAATGAGACACGGTATGACCATACGGTACTCCTGCCGGAGAACGGAAATTACCAATGGGCAGACCACCTGAGTTTCGAAGCATTGGAAACCCATACTGCAGAAAACTTTACAAGAAACAAAGAAGGGCGCCGGACCCCCCGTCCCGACATGCTGGAGTGGTGGAATTATCTTGGAGCCTCGTACTGGGCGATGGATGCCGGATTGATGCGGGACATGGCCCGTGCAACGGGAAGAGACGCTTCCGTTTATGAGAAAATGCTGTCCGATGCCCGGGACTATATCCGAAGCCGGTTCCTCCACGCAGACGGGACATTCGTCTTATCCACGCTGGACAGTATGCAGACTGCGGCCTTGTTCGCCCTGAAGAACGGACTCGTGGAAGGTAGCGCGAAAGAGAATCTGATCAAACGGCTCCGGGAACATTTCAAGCGGCATGGAAACTGCCTGCAGACGGGATTCCTCGGGACCTCCATTCTCATGGGAACCCTGACGGAAAACGGAATGACGGACATTGCATACGAACTCCTCCTCCAACGGAACTTCCCCAGCTGGCTCTATTCCGTAGAAAATGGGGCAACGACATTTTGGGAAAGATGGAACAGCTATACAAAAGAATCCGGCCTGGGGCCGAAGGTCATGAACAGTTTTAATCACTACGCTTACGGCTGTGTATGCGAATGGCTCTGGGAAACGGCAGCGGGTATTGCCGCTGACCCCGCCTGCCCCGGGTTCCGGCACATCATCATGGCTCCTGTCCCGGACCGGCGATTGCAACATCTGGATGCGGAATATCATTCCGCCGCCGGACTGATCAAGAGTTCTTGGAAATACGAAGGGGAGACATGGATCTGGAATTTCACGATTCCTGAAGGGGCCACCGCCTCCGTCACTCCCCCGGGGGCATCTGAACCAACGCTTTATCAAAGTGGAACATATGAAATACGGATTTAAGATACTTGTTCTTCTGCTGGCCGGCTTCTCGTCCGGCATCGGCTTCGCCCAGGATAACCTGAATCCTCCCCAGGATGCAGCGTCGGACAGCCTTGCCCCGTTGTTTCCTTTCCAGCCCACGCACAATGCCCCGGACAATATCACGAATGTCCGGACATGGGCAGGCGTGGAGGTTGGTCCGGCCGGAAAAGACGGCTTTATCCTCTCGGTAAATGACCATTTTGAAGATGAAACCGGACGGGAACGGCGGTTTATCGGAACCAATATCGGGATGACGGGATGCTTCCCCGACCATGCATCTTCCGACCGCCTGGCAGAAGAATTGACCCGGTATGGCATCAACATCGTCCGCATGCATTATGTCAGCCACCGAACCCCGAAAAATGGATATCCCGTAAAGGATTCTTTCATCGAGCCCGTTCAACTGGAGCGATTCGATTATTTATTCGCCAAACTCAAAGAACATGGGATTTACGTGTATTTCCAATTGAACATCGCCCGGAAGATCAGTGCGGCAAATGGGTTTGAAAACCTGTCGAAACTGCCGAAATACAAGAATGGCGTCGATAATTATGATTACCGGATGATCCAGCTCCAAAAGCGGTTTCATAAGGAAATCCTGACACATGTAAACCCCTATACCGGTCTGGCCTACAAAGATGATCCGGCGATTGCCATGATGGAACTTGCCAATGAAAATTCCATCGTCAATGTCTGGTTTGATTCCAGGGCTAAGTTTACGGAAATACCCGATCCATACAAGAGTGTCATCAAGGAGATGTGGAATGACTGGCTGCTGCGGAAATACGGAGATACAGAGGCCATGAAGAAGGTTTGGCTGTCCGGATTGGAGTATGCATGGCCCAAATACCAGAAGTTGGAGAACAAGACCGTGGACTGGCCCTTGAAGCGCACTTGGACGGAACTCCCGCGGCGCGCCGAAGATTTCACGGAATTTCTGGGATATCTCGAATCCTCTTATTTCTCGGAGTTGTACGCGCATACAAAAGTCAATCTCGGCGTCAGGCAAGCGGTGACTGGTACGCAGTTGGAATATGGTTTCAACCAGCCGCAGGCTAAAATGGATTATTGTGACATCCATGGCTATTGGTGCCATCCGGCATTCCGGAAAGATTGGAATTGGTTCGATTTCGATATCCGGAATGACGCGCTTGTCAACGGGAAAGGCCATCCTTCCCTGCCGTTCACGAAATATGGTTATCCGGCATCGTCCATCGCGAAGATCGCCCGGGCACGGATTCTCGGGCGTCCCTTTACCGTGAGTGAGTATGACCATCCCAATCTCAATGAGTATTGCGCGGAGGGAGACCTCATGCTTTCAGCCCTGGGAGCATTCCAGAATTGGTCCGGGTTGATGCAGTTCGCCTGGATTCTGGATACGGATTATCTGCGGGATTACGTACATCCCATGTTTGACATGTGTTCTGCGCCCCAGAAACTTGTTCATTTCCCGGCTTGTTACGCCATGTTTGTACGGGGTGACGTCAGAAAAGGAAAAGAGTCCGTCGTATTTGCTTATCCCTCCACCAAGGAAGTGGATGTCAAAGCGGTTGCCCAGAAGCAAAAATCTGACGCACATGGCATTCATTCGTCCAGACTGCTGAATAGTCTTCCCCTGGCCGTCGTGTCCGGCAGACAGGTGATGGAAATGCCGGACCTTTATCCAGAGGGGAGCCGGACCCTAATCCGGGAAGAAAAGGATGTTCCGGAGGCAATCGCTTCTTCATTCAAGAATCGCTTGATGAAAAGCAGTACCGGGGAAATCACCTGGAACTGGCAGGATGAGTATGCCGGCACGTTCATGGTGGATAC
>CADBPH010000334.1 GCA_902796455.1 uncultured Bacteroidia bacterium | reverse complement strand
TGGAGCTTCACCCGACCAAGTATGCCGAGGAGCTCGTCAAGAAGATGAAGAAGAGCGGCGCCAAGGCTTACCTCGTGAATACGGGCTGGAACGGTACCGGAAAGCGTATCTCCATCCGTGACACCCGTGGTATCATCGACGCGATCCTCAACCACTCCATCGATGCCGCCCCGACCAAGAAGATTCCTTATTTCAACTTCACGGTTCCTACGAAACTTGAAGGCGTCGACACCGGTATCCTCGATCCGCGTGACACGTATGCAAATGCAGCCCAGTGGGAAGAGAAGGCCAAGGATCTCGCCGGAAGGTTCATCAAGAACTTCCACAAGTACGAGAGCAACAAGGCCGGCAAGGCCCTCGTAAAGGCTGGTCCGCAGCTGTAATCCTATCGCCCAAAAGGGCGTATAAACAAAGCGGGAGACTAAAAGTCGTCAGACTGATAGTCTCCCGTTTCGTATTTTGACGGCCAGGACTCCGCGCCGTCTGCCAGCAGGCGCTGGCGGACGGCTCTTCGTTTCAGGGTATTATTTTGACCGCGGATGCACGGTAACCTGGAGACGCGAGTAGGCCCGCTCCACCTTTGCGAGGGCAGCCTCAACGCTCTCATCCCGCGCCAGGAGCACGCCGAAACGCCGGTGGCCTTTCACTTCGCGCTTTCCGAAAATGCGCAGCTGTACGCCGTCTTCCGACAAGATGTCTTCCAGGCCGGAGAAAGTGACATTGTCACTGTCCCCTTCCACGACAATGGCCTTCGAAGCACCCGGCCCGTATAAACGGACGCCCGGCACCGGCAGGCCGAGGACAGCGCGTGCATGCAGGGCAAACTCAGAGAGATCCTGGGTGATCATGGTCACCATGCCGGTATCATGCGGACGGGGCGAGACTTCGCTGAAGATGACCTCATCCCCTTTTACAAACATCTCGACGCCGAAAATACCCCAGCCGCCGAGGGCTCCCGTAATCGTCCGTGCGATCTCCTTCGCCTTTTCGAGTGCGGCGGGTTTCATCGGCTGAGGCTGCCATGACTCGCGGTAGTCTCCGTCCACCTGATGGTGTCCGATCGGCTCCAGGGTCAGGGTCCCGCCCCGGTGGCGGAGCGTCAGCAGGGTGATTTCATAGTCGAAATCCACAAATCCTTCCACAATGACGCGGCCGGCGCCGCTGCGTCCTTCCTCCTGGGCGATATGCCAGGATTTTTCCACATCTTCAGAAGAACGGATCACGCTCTGTCCATGGCCGGACGAACTCATGACCGGCTTCACGACACAAGGGATCCCAACGGCAGAAACAGCCTCCTGGAATTCCTCGAAAGTATCTGCAAATCTGTATGTTGCAGTAGGAAGGCCAAGGGTTTCGGCCGCCAGGCGGCGAATGCCTTCACGGTTCATGGTCAGTAAGGTAGCCTGTGCAGTCGGGATTACGTTGTAACCTTCTTTTTCCAACTGTACGAGCGTCGGGGTCGCAATCGCTTCCACTTCCGGAATAATGTAGTCCGGCTTTTCTTTTTCGATGACGGACCGGAGGGCCGCTCCGTCCAGCATGTTGATCACATAGGACCGGTGGGCGACCTGCATGGCAGGAGCATTCGGATAGCGGTCAACAGCAACTACCTCAACGCCAAAACGCTGAAGTTCGAGGGTAACTTCTTTTCCCAGCTCGCCGGATCCGCACAAAAGGGCTTTCCGGGCAGAGGGGGTCAGGGGGGAACCAATCGTAAGCATTAGATCAGGGTTAATTGTCAATATGACCTTCCGTAAAACACAGGGCGGAAGGCCAACAAAGATAGGTAAAATCAGTTGAATTCGCTATATTTGTGAGAAGAGCTTTCCTAGTTCCTCCCAAAAGAATCCATCCTTTTTCAAATCCTAGCATCATGAAACGCAGACAACTCTTCAAAATCGGCCTCATCACAGGAATGATCACCCTGTTGCTGGCTTGCAGCGGATCTGCCAATAAAACCACCTCCACACAGGCAGAATCCTTCGACCAGGCAGATTTTTCCGGGCTCACGGCCCAGAACCATCCGCGTCTGTTTATGAATGATAGGGATTTCCGGCATATCCGCAAATCCCTCAAAAAGAATCCCCTGCTGGCCAAACTGCATGGACAGATGATGGAACAGGCCGAGACATACGGTCTTGCCGGAGAACCGCTCGTATACAAGAAAGATATCAGCAACAAGCGGATTCTCCATGTTTCTCGGGCAGCTATCACCCGCATCGCCTCCGCGGCCTATGCCTACCGGATGACCAGAGACAAGAAATACCTGGAACACGCCGAAAATGACTTGACTGACGTATGCCACTTCCCGGACTGGAACCCTTCGCACTTCCTGGACACTGGCGAGATGACGCTTGCCGTGGCCGTCGGATACGACTGGCTCTATGACGTTCTTCGTCCCGAGACGAAAAGGCTCATCGAGGAAACGATTGTCAAATACGCCTTCGAAAAAGCGGAAGGACAGAAGTTCTACAGGGCAAACAGCAACTGGAACCAGGTCTGCAACGCCGGTCTGACATCGGGAGCCCTCGCGATCTGGGAAACCTCCCCGGATCTTTGCAAGGCCATGGTGGCCAAATCAATAGAAACCAACAAGATAGCCTTGCACGCCGGCTATGCACCAGATGGCGCTTACCCGGAAGGATCGTCTTACTGGGTATATGGAACCGGGTTTCAGTGCGTCATGATCGCCGCCCTGGAGAGTACCCTGGGCAGTGATTTCGGCATCTGCCGGTCGGAAGGTTTCAGCAGGACCGGCGATTATCAGATGCACTCGATCGGCAATAACCTTCAGCGTTTCAATTATTCCGACTGCGCAAAGATTGTGGGCGGCATGCCGGCCCTGTGGTTCTTCGCCCAGCGTTTCCATAAGCCGGAGCTGCTGTATTTCCAGAAGTTTGCGCTTGAGAATCATGGCTTGGTCAACTGCCGCACGCTTTTCCTGGCCGTGTCCAGCGCTGCCAAAGCGGATTTCTCCGAGATTCCGACGCCGAAAGAGAATGTCTTTGCCGGCAACGGCCTCACCCCTGTCGTCATGATGCGTACCGGATGGGAAAAGGACGACCTGTATCTGGGCATCAAGGGCGGAAAAGCCAGAGATCACCACGCGCACATGGATGCGGGGAGTTTCGTGTTCGACGCATACGGTTTCCGATGGGCTTCCGATTACGGCCAGCCCTCCTATGCCTTGCTGGAAGCTTTCTTCCTCAAGCAGGGCAGCGGGAGACTGTTTGACATGACGCAGAATTCCCAACGCTGGGACATGTTCGCCTACAACAACAAGCAGCACAATACGATCACCGTCAATGACTGCAAATTCGATGTGAATGGGTTTTGTCCCGTCATCGCGGTGGACACCGCCGGACTGAGCGCGACGGTGGACCTGACCCCGGTCT